>JAFUUE010000058.1 GCA_017483945.1 Paludibacteraceae bacterium
CGTATCAGAGCGCAGCTCCTTCGATTTGAGATCCAGGAACGATTGGAGAGACTCAAACAACGACTTGTAATAACGCCCCGACTGGATCTCACCCTGCGGGCTCCAGCCGGTAACAAGTTTATTCGTTAGTTCCTGAAGGACCTGATTCGCTTTCTGTTTGAACTCCGAGGCAGAAGCACACTGCTGCCTAAGTTCGTTCAGGCGAAAGCGCTTGCGCTGCAGCTTACCCGACACTGGATCCAGTATATAATACTCGATATGCCAACCAAGGGCATTATTCAATAACCTCGGCGGACGGAAGCTTACCAATTTTGAAAACAGGAATGAAGACATTTTATTTTCTTGGCAATTCTACGAACCACCAAGAAAAATCAATGTTACAGTTTTGTTACGGGCTTGCCTTTTCAATACGCGCTAACGCTTGTATTTTCAAGGCATCGCGGAAAGTGAGGGATTCGAACCCCCGGTACGACGTAATGCGTACACCGCATTTCGAGTGCGGCTCTTTCGACCACTCAGACAACTTTCCTCACTCATGCGCCTCGCATGGCGCCGCGCTCCTGCCGCTCCTTCGTCGAGAATTATCGGACAAAAGCGACTGCAAAGGTACAACATTTTATTGAAATGTGCAAGAGATAGCCGCATTTTTGTTGTAAAATGTTGTGAAATTTGCATATATTGTTTTTTTTTTGTATCTTTGCAGGCTAATGTAACGTAGCATTACTAAGGTTCACGGATAAATAAAACACCAAGTATGGATACCTGTAATATAACGATTCCGGTAAGTCGGTTCCAGTGGGACGAACTGACCGATGAACAGCGTCGACTGATAGAGGTGGCTAAAGAACAGATTCACTGCTCCTACAGCCCCTATTCCCATTTCAGTGTCGGGGCTGCGGCCCTGCTCGCCAACGGTGAGATAGTGCGCGGTGCCAATCAGGAGAATGCCGCCTATCCCTCGGGCTTGTGTGCCGAGCGCACGGCCCTGTTCGCTGCGGGAGCGATGTATCCGGACCAGCCTGTGCGCAAACTGGCCATCGCCTGCTATACGAATGAGCATTACCTTGAGGAACCGGGGGCGCCGTGTGGTGCTTGCCGGCAGGTGATGCTGGAGACGGAGCATCGCTATGGCGGGAAGATGGAAGTGCTGCTCTACAGCACCTCCGGTACGCTCGTCTTTGAGAGTGCGGCCGACCTGCTGCCTCTGGTCTTTGTGCGTGAGAACCTGCTGGGGTGAGAGTAGGGAAGAAAATAGACTGGTATCTGCTGAGGAACTTTGTCGGATTGTTGTTGGCAACGTTCTTCATCTGCATCTTTATCCTCCTCATGCAGTTTGTGTGGCTGCATGTGCGTGACTTGGTCGGCAAGGGCGTGGAACTGAGCGTGTTGGCAGAGTTCTTTGTCTATGCGGTGGCTTCGCTTGTGCCGATGGCCCTGCCCCTCTCCATCCTGTTGGCCTCGCTTGTGTCTTTCAGCAACTTAGGCGAGAAATCCGAACTCACGGCGATGAAGGCGGCGGGCATCAGCCTGTTCCGTATCATGCGCCCGATAGCCCTGCTGGTGCTGTGTCTCTCGGTCGGAGCCTTCTTCTTCTCGGACAGGGTTCTGCCGCGTAGCCAGGTGAAGCTGTGGGCACTCATCTTCTCCCTGCGCCAGAAAAGTCCCGAACTGGATGTGCCGGTGGGTGAGTTCTATGACGGCATCCATGGCTACAACCTCTATGTCCGCGGTAAGAACCCGAAGACGGGCATGATGTACGGCGTCATGATATACGACTATTCCAAGGGTTTCCGGGATGCGTCCGTGACCGTGGCGGACTCGGCCCGCATCTATTTCACGGAAGACAAGAAGTACCTGCTGCTATGTGTCTATTCGGGCGAGAGCTTTGAGAACCTCGACCAGAAGCAGCAGCGTGCCACGCGCACGCAGCGCAATATACCTTATCGCCGGGAGTCGTTCTCGGAGAAGCAGTTGCTCATCGATTTCGACACCGAACTCAACCGCTACGATGACTCTGTCCTCAAGGACCAGCACGTGAGCAAGAACGTGGTTGAACTGCTGGAGTCGATTGACTCCGTGCGTGTTATTGCACATGAGAAGAGCCGCGAACAGAGCATGCAGATGGTGAGTAACAGCTATTTCGGCCGTGAGCGCCGTCCCGACCGCGTCGTCCTGATGCCGGAGCCGGACGAGGTGCAGGCTTATGATATCGACTCCCTCTATGCCACCTTAACGCCCGAGCAGCGTATGCGCGTGGCCACCATGGCGGCCGAAGGGGCACGCTCCCAGCGGGATAAGATAGAGTACAACGCTATCTTGCTGGATGATAGCCAGCGCTATATCCGCAAGCATGAGATAGAACTCTATCGTAAGTTCACGCTGGCCTTTGCCTGCCTGATCTTCTTCTTCATCGGGGCTCCCCTCGGGGCTATCATCCGCAAGGGCGGCCTCGGCGCACCGGTCGTCATCAGTGTCATCCTCTTTGTGGTGTACTATATAGTGGATAACACAGGCTATAAGATGGCGCGTGAGGCGCTGTGGCCTTGCTGGGCGGGCATGTGGCTCAGTTCCTTTGTCCTGCTGCCCATCGGGGTCTTCCTTACCTACAAAGCCGCTACCGATTCGGCCATCTTCCGACCCGAGGTCTGGATGCAGACATGGCAGAACGTAAAGCTTCATATACAAAACAGATATCTAAAAATACGCAAGAAATGAATACAATAGAAGAGGCATTGGACGATTTTCGTCTGGGAAAGTTTGTCATCGTGGTGGACGACGAAGACCGCGAGAACGAGGGCGATTTTATTATCGCCGCCGAGAAGGTCACACCGGAGAAGGTGAACTTCATGCTGCATAACGGACGAGGGGTGCTGTGCGTCCCACTCCCGGAGGAACGGTGCGCCGAACTGGGGTTGCTTCATCAGGTGGCCAATAACACATCTATGCTGGGTACTCCCTTCACCGTGACGGTTGATAAGTTGGAGGGCTGTACAACGGGCGTCAGTGCGCACGACCGTGCGGCCACTATCCGGGCACTGGCCGACCCCGCCTCCACACCGGCCACTTTCGGCCGACCCGGGCATATCAACCCCCTCTATGCCAAGCCCCGTGGCGTCCTTCAGCGCGCCGGACATACCGAGGCCGCGGTGGACCTCTGTCGCCTCGCGGGCATGCGTCCCGCTGCGGCGCTCATCGAGATAATGAACGAGGACGGGACGATGGCACGTATGCCTCAACTCGAGCGGGTCGCAGCCGAGAATGACCTCAAACTAATCAGTATCAAGGACCTGATAGCCTACCGCCTGAACAAGCAGTCGGCCGAGTCGGCGACCCCGGCTGCCTCCGCCCTGCAGCCCACGGCGGGCGTAGAGGCTCCCCTCGTCGAACGGGGAGAGACCGTCTCGCTCCCGACGCAGTACGGCCATTTCATGCTCACCCCCTTCCGCGACCTCACCAACGGCCTGGAGCATATCGTGCTGGCCAAGGGGCAGTGGGAGCCCGACGAACCGGTCTTGTGCCGTGTCCATTCCTCATGTATGACCGGCGACATCTTCGGCTCCTTGCGATGCGAGTGCGGCGAACAACTCCACCGGGCCATGCAGATGATTGAGCAGGAGGGACGGGGCATCCTCGTCTATATGAACCAGGAGGGACGGGGCATCGGACTCATGAACAAGATACGCGCGTACAAACTGCAGGAACAGGGCGATGACACCGTCGAGGCAAACGTACATCTCGGCTTCAAACCTGACGAACGCGACTACGGCATTGGCGCGCAGATATTGAGGCAAATGAATGCTTGTAGGCTTCGCCTAATGACAAATAATCCCGTAAAAAGAGTCGGACTCGAGGGTTATGGCATAGAAATTGTAGAGAATGTCAATATAGAGGTGACTCCTAACCCCTATAATCTGCGCTACATGCAGACAAAGAAGGAGAAAATGCATCACAACTTAAAACTCGTTTAAAATGAAACGCACAAGACTAACCCTAATGGCTCTGACACTTTCAGCATTGTGTCTCACCGGCTGCCTGACAAGTAAAGTCCTTGCGGACGAGCAAATTACCGTGTCCGCAACGGGAAGTGACATCTCCGAACAGTTAGACCTCCGCATGGTCGCTACGCTTTTCGCGGAGTCCAAGGACCTCGAGGAGTTCGAGACCAAACTCAACAACCCGGATTCGGCATTCACCAACTTGGACCTCAACGGCGATGGAGAGATTGACTATCTACGCGTGGTTGAGACTTCGGTCGATAACAAGCACCTGATTGTTATTCAGGCGGTTCTCGCCAAGGATATCTACCAGGACGTCGCCTCTATCTATGTCGAGAAGGACGAGAAAGAGAACGTGACCGTCCAAGTCGTCGGGGACGAGTATATCTACGGCGCTAACTACGTGATTGAGCCGGTCTATTATGTCCGTCCTGTCATCTACGATTGGTTCTGGGGTCCCACATGGACTGCTTGGTACTCGCCCTACTACTGGGGATACTACCCCGGATGGTGGTACGCACATCCCTGCTGGGCGTATGACCACTACTGGCACCACTGCCACCACTGGCATCACTACCATAACTACTGCAGTTATCGCCATGTCGCCTCGTCCCGTTCGGCAGCGCGGCAGTTGGGAGGCAGCGTCAGCCGGCGCGACTTCGCACAGGCTCATCCCGAGCGCTCTTTCGAGGTGCGTAACCAAGGCGTCACGAACGCGCGCCAACTCTCTTCGCAGCGCAAGGCGGACGGAGCACGGGCCGCACAAGGCGGGGCATCCCGTCGTCAGACGGCCGCCTCGCAGGCAGGTGAAGCCGCACGTCATTCTGCTACCGCAGGCACACGCCAAGCCGGTTCCTCACGCACCTTCGGCAGTTCGAACGTAAGCACCCGCCAGACCGGCAGCACCCGCCGCAATACCGCAGTAGGTCAAGAGGCTTCATCCGCTCGACGCGATGCCGCTACAACCAAGGCCACCACTCGCTCCACGGGTACACGGGACGCATCTATGCGTACCGGAACAACAGGACAGACGCGTAGCGTGAGCACCTCGGACAGCCAACAACGTAGCAGTCGCACCACGACGCAGACACGCTCCTCGGCGCAGACAAGCACACGCCAGTCCCAGACACGCGTAGCACCCTCGCAATCAACCATGCGCTCCTCGACGAGCAGTAGCTCCTCTTCGAGTAGCAGTTCCCGCAGTAGTTTCTCCTCCGGCAGCAGCACACGTAGCTCCGGCAGCGGGTTCTCAAGTGGCGGCGCACGCAGTGCAGGAGGCGGATTCTCCGGCGGAGGTGCATCCTCGCGCGGCGGAGGAGGTAGCAGCCGGCGATGAGTTTCCCCTTGATATAAAACACTCAGCCCCTTCTCCCACGAGAAGGGGCTGAGTGTTTTGCTTCCGTAATCAATAATCAACAATCGACAATCGAAAGCCCGATATGCGGTTCACCGGTACAGGACACGACTGCCACCTGGGACGCGGGCGGCTCGCCCGCGATTGAGTCAGCAAGTCCAAAGCCGTACGTCGAAAATCAGCAACATCGCCTATCTCGCAATCTTGTAGGCGCGACCGTCTTGCAGCACCACGTAGCACCCGTGCTCCGGCAGCATCGACAGCCGTTGCCCCGTCAGGCTATAGATGGTGTAGGGCCGGTCGGGCGCGAACCCTTTGCCTTCTACCCCCTCTACACCCATCGGCTCCGACGGGTCCAGCAGGAAGAACGGCCACACACTGAATGCGTACGGACTGTACGTCCGCCATGTGTCGCTGCTGTCCATGCGCCAACGCAGCACGGCGCGATAGTCGCGGTTGCGGGGCACTTTCGTCGCGTCCGGCAGCGTTGCGGGGAACGTGTATTCATACACGCCGCCGATGCTCACATCGCTCACCACCTGCTCGTCCAGTATCTGCTTGTCCCATGTCTCGATATGCAGTGCCACGTCGCAGGTGAAGTTATGTACGCTCGCGGGTATCGTGAAATGCAACGTCGGCATACTCTCCGTCACCACCACCGTATCCCGACCGAACGAGACACCCTCCTGCAGTTCTATCTCCTGCAGCCACACCGACTTGCGGGTGACACGGATAGGCAGACGAAGGGGCTGACCGGTCGTCGCGGACACTATCGGCTGCCATGCCTGATAGAGCACCTGCGACACAGGGCGCAACTCATACGCACCTGCGGCCACGTCCGAAGCGATGGCCCTGCTGCTGATGCGTAGTGTCTGGCCGAACGACTCGCCCGAACCGATGCTGTGTATCATGCTCGACTCGCTGAGCACGCGCAGCAACTCATCGCTCCCCGACGCATACAGACCGATGCCGAACATGCCGGTGAAGTCCGTCTGACCCGCGTCGCGAAGCCCTGCTATCAGCATGCTGAACGTGTCCGTGCGGTTGATGCCCGCGTATGACAGGCTGATGCCTTCGGCCTGAAGAGTCGCCGCCGGGTAGTCCAGCGAGTGGTCCACTGCGCTGACTGTCACGCGGCTGCCCGTCACCTTCACCTCCTTGTACCACTCGCCGCCCAGGCACTCTATCTTCTGCCACTCGCCGTTCTGTGCCTTGAACACGCCGCACAGGCGGTAACTGCCGTTGCTCACCGACGACGGCACGCGGCAACTGAACGACAGAGGCTCGCTGTAGTAGGAACCGACATAGAAATGGTCGTTCTCCGTGAACTGGTCCAATATGCTCACAACCGACTCGTCATCAGTGCTTAACAGCGCGATGCCGATGCTGTATTGGTTGTATAGTCCGAACACACTTCCGTTATATACCATCGGCAACTGCACCGTCATCTCGCCGTTCCGCGCCACGCTGCTCGGGCTGGCGACGACGCTGTCGGCAAACAACTGCGGCCTGCCCTCTGACGTGCCCGTCTCAGGACGGATACCCGTGTAGAAGGTCGTGCCCATGTTGTAACTGCCCAGGCTGTTCGCTCCGATACCCTGTACCGTCGGATTCAGCTCCGTCACACGGTAGTAGCCGTCTCCGTAGCCGCTCCAGCCCCAGTTGAAGTGGAACAGACCGTCCGTGTTGTAACCGTCGCATACGAACGCGTGACCGCCGGTCTCGTCGTAGCCTGTCGTAAGTATCGGGCGACCCGCCGCTAACTCGTCGTGCAGCGCCTGCTGCAAATCAGCCAGGTGCCAGTAGTCTTTCACTATCGTCCGAATGTCGCGGCTGTAGCCCATGTGCTCGTATAGGACATTGACCATGTAGTAGTCTATCGCACCGCTGCCCGAACTGCTGTAGTCCATGTGCATGCCCACGCCCAAGTGGTACATCAGTTGCGCCACGGCATTCGCCTGCGTCGCGGTGTACAGACCGCTGTAGCGGTTGAGCATGTGCGCCCAGTCGTAGGTCGCAGCAGAGAAATCAACGCTCAGCGTGCCGCTGTAACTGTTGTCCTCTTCGCAACGCCAACGGTACGACTCCGTACCTGTCCCGCGGGTGGGGTGGCGATGGGCGAACATAATCTGCGCCACGGCCGTAGCCGCACAGCCTGTCACGCAGCGGTCGCTCGCACTGTACTGAGGACACTGGTTGTTGAACGGGGCGTCCTGATCCCAGTGACTCGGCACTAACGGAGCGCACACGTCCTGAAAGCCATACAGCGTGCCGCTGCCGCTTACCGCCGCGTGCTCGTATCCGCGCAGCCAGTAACGCAGTCCCGCAGGCAGGCTGTCCTGCTCATACAGGCCGTGGTCGCTATATCCCAACACGGCCGGCATACGCTCGTCTTTGGCCACTATCACAAAGCCCTCGCCGGTGTTCACGGCGTAGTAACCGCTTGTTGCCGAGGCGATACGCGCTTCGTCCGCTCGCATACGGGGCGCGCCTTGACCGTGCTCCCCTTCTATGCGCGTACACTCCGCACGCGCTATGCGCAACGCTTCCGCCTCGCTCCGCTCGGCGAAACAAACAGCCACGGAGAGCCAGCTGTATATAAATAAGACGAATAGTGTTCGAAATCCCTTCATATCTCGCTGAAAACCAGTATCGTTGGTATGTGATTAGTATGTTATTAGTATGTTATTCCCGTACCGTCTCTGTGCTAACTGACTGATTCGTACGCAGTTCCTCTATGGCGCGAGTCAGTACCTTGTCATACCGCAGCATGAACGCCGCGTTCCCTTTCTGGTACCAATAGCGCAGCACTATCTCAGCACCAAGGTAGCGCTTCACTTCGTCCTGATTGCGCCGGATTGCCTCGCGGAAATCAGGCTTCAGTCGAGGCTCTAACTCCGTCAGCAGGCGAAGCGTCTCCTCGTCCAAATCCTCGTTCTTGGCCATCTCTAACACGTCGTGGTAGTACTTCGACGTCTCCGTCGTGTACGTGAACTTGCGTGTCTCCAACCAGTCGCAGAATGCCTCTATCTCCTTGTCCGTCAACTCGAAAACACGCGGGTCGGCAATGCTGTCATGCGTCCGGTGGTACAGCGTTGCGTAGTCGAAGAACATGTTCTTGGCGTACAACTCATAGCATATGTCCACTTTCTGCGAGTCCGTCAGCACGATGTCCGGCAAGATGCCTCCTGCCGTGTCGCGGTGCAACTGGTTGCCGCGCTGACGCTCCGCATAGTCAATCGCTTGGATACAACGACCCGAAGGCAGGTAATAACGCGCCGTCGTCACCTTCAGGTGCCCGCCGTAGTTGATGGGGCGTATGTTCTGTACCAGCCCCTTGCCAAAAGTCCGCTCGCCTATCAGTGTCGCACGCTTCAAGTCCTGCAGCGCACCTGACACTATCTCGCTGGCCGACGCGCTGTTATGGTCCACCAGGACAACCAGCGGCATGTCAGGATACAGCGGCAGGGCTGTCGTCGAATACGAACGGGCGTTCGCACCGTCCTTGCCGCGCATAGACACCACTTCCGTCCCTTTCGGCACGAAGTTGCTCAGTATATTCACAGCCTCGTCCACCAGGCCGCCGCCGTTGCCGCGCAGGTCCACTATCAGCGACCGCGCACCTTGCTCGGCCAGGTGGTACAGCGCGATTTGAAACTCGCGGCCCGAACCTTCCGTGAACTCGGACAAAGCTATATAGCCCACGCTGTCAAATACATACGTGTACTCTATCGGGTCCAGGTGGATGTCTTCCCGCACGATGGAGAAGCACAGCGTGTCCGCCGTTCCCTCGCGCAGTACACGCAGTTGCAGCGTTGTCCCCGGCTCGCCGCGCAGATGGTCGCTCACGTCCGACACACTCTGACCACGCGCCTGCCAGTCATCCACGGACACAATCACATCGCCCGCCTGTACGCCTGCCCGCTGCGCGGGCTTGCCCTCATATGGGTTCGCTATCACAACGCTCGTGTCTTTCTTGCCCTCTGTCTCGTCGGGGTGCAGCTGGATAATCGAACCGATGCCGCCGTATTTGCCGGTCGTCAGCATACGCAGGTCCTTGTCTTTCTTCTTCGGATAATAGACCGTGTAGGGGTCAATGTGGCGCAACATCTGGTTGATGGATGTCTCCGTCAGGGTCTCATAGTCCAGCGTGTCTGCGTAATACATGTCTAACTCCCGCATCACATCGTAGTAGATGTTCATACTCCGGTCTATACGGGAGGTGGCAGGCTCTTGGCCTACCACGGTCAGTGCGGCGCACAACGCGCACACACATAGCATTATCTGTCGTTTCATGTTCATCTGAGTCGGTTAGGTACGTAGTCACTTACGTCTTTGTTGTACGAGTACAGGTCGCGAACCAATGTCGAGGATATATGCGCATACTCGGGACGCGTATAGAGCAGGATGGTCTCAATGCCGCCCAACTCCTTGTTCGCTTCGGCCATGTTACGCTCATACTCAAAGTCGGCCATGCCGCGTACGCCGCGCAAGATAAACTGCGCTCCGACCTGCTTGGCAAAATCCACGGTCAGACAGTCGTATATCTGCACTTCCACGCGCGGTTCGTCCGCGAAGATCTTCTGTATCGCCGCCTCACGTTCGCGAATAGGGAACGTCTCATGCTTCGTGCCGTTACGCCCGATGCCGATGACGATGCGGTCAAAAAGACTCAGACCACGCAGTACAATGTCATAATGTCCTTTGGTAAACGGGTCAAAACTACCCGGGAATATTGCTGTTTTCATACTTATCGGTATTCTTTAGTTCTTGTTTGTTTCGCATGGGATTACTATACATCTCCCGTATCTTCTCCGTCAGGAACGCCTCGTCTTTCTCCGGCACTTGCACCATCTTGACGCGCTTCGTTATATACTCCTCAAAATCCGTGCCACGTTTGTACTCCTCGTATCCGGCAAAGATTTGACGGTCTATCAGGTGCGCTACGGCTTGTGCCTGCTCGTTGAGCGAGGCGTCTTGTAACTCAGGGTGCTCCTGCAGCAGGGTCTCCAGTGCCGGATTGATGCTCGGCGTCAGGCGGAACACCACGCGCCCTTTCCGGCCTAAGATGCCCGTCTTCATCGACAGCAGGTCGTCCGCTGCACGCTTGCGCCAGCGAGGGTTGTCCCGCTTGAGTTGCATCTCCTGTGCCTTCAGGTAGTCACACGGGTCGTACTCATAACTGATGCTGACCGGACAGATGTTGAGCTCCCGTATCTGGTCGAAGAACGAACGCTCCTCACCCGTCATGCACAGCATCTTCAGTACGCTCGGCTGGGTCCTGTCGTCGCTGTCTTTGGCGCGGCCTTCGCGTTGGGCAAGCCATATGCTCTTGCCATGACGGCGCAGGTGGCGGATATATTCGCTCAGCAGACGCGACTTGGCTATCAACTCATGCGCACTCACTCCGCGACGGACTACGAACACGCGGTTGAAGCGCGCCGCACCTTCTATCCACCATTTGCCGAACAGGTTATTGCCCATTCCGATATAGGGACGGATGTTGTAGCGTATGCGTAGCAGGTAACTCAGCCACGCTGCGTCCATGACGATGTCGCGGTGGTTGGTCAGGAAGGTCGCGCCGTGGCGGATATCCCGCTCTATCCGGTTGCGGTCACCCAGGTAATCCAGGCGCAGGCCGCGGGTCGTTGTGCGGGCAAAGTAATGCAGCAGAGGCAGTACCGTGAACCAGTCGATTATCTGTAGCAGCCACCCGGTGTGGTAGGCTCGTATGTCTTTGAATTTATCCATGTCTTATAACGGCACTTCGGCCGTGATTTTGCATCTGCCTTCCGGCGTGTAATCTTGGTTGATGATGCGTGCCCCGCGTTGACGGAGGTCCCGCATCACGCGGTCCATCTCCTCGTAACCGAAGGTCAGTTCCTGCCGCTCGGTCACCACGCGCTCGACGATGTCTGCCCGGCTCAGCGCGTCGGCCGTGGCTTCTTTGTAGGCGACTATCAGTCCTCCCGTGCCTAACAGTATGCCTCCGAAATAGCGCACCACGACCACCAGTACCTGTGTCAGCCCGAAGCTGTGTATCTGTCCCAGTATAGGTCTGCCGGCAGTGCCGGAGGGTTCGCCGTCATCGTTGGCGCGCCATTCTGCGCCATCCGCGCCCAGTACGTAGGCGTAGCAGCAGTGGCGTGCATCGTGGTAGCGGCGGCGGTATTCGTCCAACAGGCGCTGCACATCCGCCAGACTATTCACCGGCTCTGCGAACGCCAGGAAGCGGCTGCCTTTGTCCTTGTACAGTCCTTCGGCCTTGGCGGATATGGTGCGGTAGGTCTTCATCAGCGACTCAGGGCTGTGTGGCGATGAGGTGCAGGATGCGGGGCATGATGTCGGTGTTGTCATAGAAGCCGACGAAGCATTCTGCACCCGGACCGGCGGCGAAGACAGGCACCGGTGCCCCGGAGTGGGCGTAGGTTGTCCAGCCGAGCTTGGCCTTGCGGTTGACGAGCGCGACGGCGGCTGTGCCCAGTTTGGAGGAATTGCGGTTGTAGAGGATATAACGCTCACGCCCGTTGCCCGAGGCGAGCAGGCGGAAGGCCTTGCGCAGTTCCTTGTCCTCCTGCTTGGTGACTTCCACTTGGTCATAGAGGCCGAAGTTCTCGCGCAGCAATGTCTGCACGTTGTCCCAAGTGAGTTGCTTGTCCTCACGCAGCTGTTTGAGGCGGTTATTGAGTTTCCAAGCCGACATATGCTGGTGTTGGAGCAGTTGGAGATTGAGGGTGTAGTCCTTGTTGCCCAGCGCGAGACCGCCTGTCTCATGGTCGGCGGTGATGACGATGAGGGTCTCATCGGGGTGCTGCTCATAGAACTGATAGGCCAGTCGGACGCTACGGTCAAAGTCGAGTGTCTCCTGTACGTTGGTGGCTCCGTCGCGCGAGTGGCCTGCCCAGTCAATCATGCCTCCCTCAATCATGAGGAAGAAGCGGCCCTTGGGAGCCAGATAGCGGATGGCCGTCTCGGTGAGTTGCTCCAGCGTGAGGTCGCCCTCGCGGCGGTCGATGGCGTAAGGCAGTGCCTCGGCCCCTTTCTCGCGGTCCACGCCGTCGTGCTCCTGTACCATGAGCAGTCGCTCGGCCTGCAGCTTGGTCTGCGCATCGGCGTAGCCGTGCGCGATGGTGTAGCCGTTCTGTTCGCAGAGGTCGTACAGGTTGGGGGAGTTCCACCCGGACTTGTTGACGGGTGTGCGGAAGCCGGCTCCGCCGAAGAACTCAAAGCCGGAGCGGGCGAGGTCGGTGCCGATGTCGTAGTAGTTATGGCGGTTGGGGACATGGGCGTAGAAGGCTGCGGGTGTGGCGTCGTCGATGGGGACAGTGGTCAGGATGCCGACGGGCCAGCCTTGTTGGTGTAACTGAGTGGCGACAGAGTAAACGGCTGCGGTGTCGGGTGTCATGCCGAGCATGCCGTTGCGGGTCTTGTTGCCGGTAGCGAGCGCGGTGCCGGCGGCAGCGGAGTCGGTGATACCGTTGGTGAAGGAGTAGGTGGTGGTCAGCCCGGTGTAGGGCAGACGTTGCATCTGCAGGGCGTTGAGTCCTATGCGTCCTTGGAGTTCGGCTTGGTACATGCCGGTGGTGAGCACCTGGTTGCATCCCATGCCGTCGCCGATGAGATAGAAGACATAGCGTATCTCGGCTTGTGCGGCGAGGGTCGTCAGAATGAGGAGCAGGGAGAAGAGAGTCTTTTTCATAAGGGTGGTTTTTAGTGGGTGGCCGGTGTACGGGACGGCCTGTCAATGAGCAGAATAGTCAGATTGTCGGATACAAAGAGCGATGCCTGCTTGCGCAAGCATCGCTCGGAGGTGTGTGTCAGTTTAGTCCGAGAACTTGGCGCCGATGAACTCGCGGTTGAGGCGGGCGATGTTGGCGAGGCTGACCTGCTTGGGGCACTCGGCTGCGCAGGCGCCGGTGTTGGTACAGTTGCCGAATCCGAGTTCGTCCATCTTGGCGACCATAGCTTTTGCGCGCTGTTTGGCCTCGACACGTCCTTGCGGGAGGAGCGCGAGTTGCGATACCTTGGCAGCGACGAAGAGCATGGCGGAGCCGTTCTTGCAGGCGGCAGCGCAGGCGCCGCATCCGATACAGCTGGCGGCATCCATAGCCTCGTCAGCTGCGGGTTTGGGGATGGGTATGGCATTGGCATCGGGTACACCGCCGGTATTGACGGAGATGAAGCCTCCGGCGGCCATGATTTTGTCGTAGGCCTTGCGGTCCACCATCAGGTCCTTGATTACGGGGAAGGCGTGGCTGCGCCAGGGTTCGATGGTGATAGTCTCGCCGTTGTGGAACTTGCGCATGTGGAGCTGGCAGGTGGTGATGGCGCTATCGGGTCCGTGTGGATGTCCGTTCACATACATGGAGCACATACCGCAGATGCCCTCTCGGCAGTCATGGTCGAAAGCGATGGGGTCTTTGTGCTCGGCGATGAGTTGCTCGTTCAGAATGTCCATCATCTCCAGGAACGAGGCACCCTGGAAGATGTGCTTGAGTTCGTAGGTCTCGAAGTAACCCTGCGCTTTGGGGCCTGCCTGACGCCATACGCGCACCTTGATGTCAATGTAACTATCCATTATATAGTGTTTTATCGTTAGTCATTATTCATTTGGCCTGCAAAGTTACAAAAAATATTGCATATATGCAAGAGGGAGAGGGATTTTTTTAGGAGAAAGGTGGTCCTTGGTCGAAAGAGGGGGATGGGAGGGATGGTCCGATACTATCGGACGAAACAGACGAAGCTTTCTCTTCTCGTCGAAGCCGATGTCGGCCTCACAGGCCGACGCAATGGACGAAAGAAGGCAAGGAGAGCGATTGGAAGGGAAGCCATTCCCGAATCACGCGTCAATCACGCGTCAATCACGCGACAATCACGCGAGAAAGCTTCCCGATTGCACGGACAGCGGAGCGGGGGCGGTGTAGTTCGGGGAGTGTTGGAGAGCGGTTTGGGGAGTGTCGTGTAAAGAGACACGCGCGGGGCAGTTGCTCCGCGCGTGTGGGTGTATATACGTGTGGGTGTATATAGGAGATGTCGGGGGGTGTTATTTGACTCTTGCCCCCTGTGCATTGAAGACCGTGCCGTCGGGTCGAAGGATGAAGAGGTGGCCGTCATGGAGCAGTTTGGTGCTGCGTGTTGTGGCTGCCTGTATCTCCTCCACTCCTTCGCTAATCGGGTCTGCGGGGTCTTGGAAGAGCGCTTGGAGATAGGTGTCGCCGGTGACGGTAACGTTGCGTGTTGCATTCCGGTCGCCGTCGGACCAGCGGACGAACTCGTAGCCGGTGTTCGGACGTGCATAGGCGCGTGCGGAGGGGTCGTCACAAGTCGGTATCTTAGTATCTACGGAACCGAAGGACTCGTTGTCCGCAAAGGCGCTGAACATGTAGGGGAAGATACCATCCTTGTTGCATCCGTGCTCACCCTGTGTGAAGACGGCGGCGATATTGACGTTCTCCGTCACTTCTGTCCAGTTGCGCGGGTTCTCGGTAGAGCCGTCGGACCATTGGTAGAAGGAGTATTTCTCGTTGGGGTAGGCGGCGATAGTAGCGGTCATGTCGCTGCAGTCTGGTGCTTTGACGATGACAACGGAGCCCATATTCTCGTCGGCGCTGACGACATAGAACTCCTTGTCCCACTCTTCCTCTATGGTCACATTCGCCCAATAACCTCTGGCGCCGATGATGACGGACGAGTAGGTGCAGGGCATGATGAACTTAGTTGTAGAGGGCATGTCCTTGAAGGAGGTAGCGGTGAGGGTGGGGGCGACGCTGGACCAGCCGTGCAGATAGACCTTCGCCAGGTTGGTGCAGTTGGCAAACACCTCGTTGCCGAACTTCTTGATTGTGCGATAAGCCTGATGGGGCATGCCGAAGTGGACCTCCCGGAGGGCACTGCAGCGCAGGAAGAAATAGTCGGGCAGTTCCTCCGTCAAACGAGGTAATACAATCTGTTGCAGACCGGTGCAATCCATGAAAGCACCCGTGGCAGAGGAGAAATAGCATTGGGTAGCATCAAGTTGGGAGAACTGTACGGTCGCCAGACGGCCGTCGTTGCTGAAGATATACTCTCCTGCCAAAGTCACAGTCGAGGAATTGAACGTGACTTGTGCCAGGTAGGGACAGTGTGAGAAGGCGTAGCGGTTGAGGGTAATCTCGTCCGCGTCAATGGTCACTTGCTGCAAGTTGGTGCAGCCGTAGAAGGCATGGTGCTCAATGTGGGTGATGTTGTAGGTGTTGCCTCCGTAGGAGACCGTGGCGGGGATGGTCAGGGAGCATGTGAGGAGGCATGCGACAAGGGTTAATACAGTTTTTCTCATAAGCGTTTGTTGGCGGTTATATCCCATCGCCCCGTCGGGTTTAAGACCTCTCCCGTCCCGTCCCGAAAGAGGAAGAAGACCGGGTTAGGCAGTGAGTAATGTTATGGTTGTTGCGGTTGTTATATACACAAAAAGACGGCATACACGCTTGGTGTACACCGTCTATGACGCTGCGAATATATCAGTTATGGTTACCTCCGGGCTATTCGGCCATCGGGGTGGGTAAATCGTTGGTTATGAGATAGTCGTGTCAGCATCAGCAAGCAATCGGGTATTCAGGGGCGAAGTCAGCACCGTTCGCCCGTTCGATAGTGTAGTGATTTCGGTTACAAAGGTACGATATTATTTTGATATATGCAAGAGGGAGGGTGATTTTTTGCGCAGACCGGCATTTAGGGGGGCGTGAAATGGGGAGGAGGGCGGAGGGTAAAAAGAGAGACACCCGATGCGGGTGTCTCTCGGTCCGCCGATAGGGCGGAGGGGATGTCGCGAAGCGGGGATTACTCCTCTTCTGCTTTCGCGGCTTTCTTGGTGGCTTTCTTGGCCGGTTTCTCTTCGGCTTCCATGGAAGCTTTGAGGTCGGCGAGGACGCTGAGGTCACCGAGGGTGGTCTTCTCTACCTTAGGAAGCTCGGGAACGGATTCTTTCTCTTTTTTGGGAGCGGCTTCTTTCTTGGGAGCCTCTTTGCGCTCCTCCCATGTACGGAGGTGCGAGAGAGAGATACGTTTAGCGTCGCGGTTGAACTCAATCACGCGGAAGGGCAGTACGTCGCCAACGACAGCGGGTGCGGCCTCTTTGTCCTCTTTCTGGAGGTGGCGGTTGGTGCAGAAGCCCTCTACGCCTTCTTCGAGGAGGACGAGTGCGCCCTTGTCATTGATTTCGATGATTTTGCCGTCCACGATGCTGTCGAGTCCGAACTTAGCCTCGAGTTCGTTCCAGGGGTTCTCCTCGAGCTGTTTGTGTCCTAGTGAGAGACGGCGGTTCTCCTTGTCGATGTCGAGTACGACTACTTCGATTTCGGCTCCGATAGAGGTGAACTCGTTGGGGTGTTTGATTTTCTTGGTCCAGCTCAGGTCGCTGATGTGGATGAGTCCTTCTACGCCCTCTTCCAGTTCGACGAATACGCCGAAGTTGGTGAAGTTGCGCACTTTAGCGAAGTGGCGTGTGCCGACTGCATAGCGTGTCTCGATGGTCTCCCAGGGGTCGGCTTTGAGTTGCTTGATGCCGAGCGACATCTTGCGGTCCTCGCGGTCGAGAGTGAGGATGACAGCTTCGATTTCGTCTCCGACTTTGAGGAAGTCGTTGGCGCTGCGGAGGTGCTGGCTCCAGCTCATCTCGCTGACGTGTACGAGTCCTTCTACGCCCGGAGCCACTTCAACGAATGCTCCGTAGTCGGCCATGACAACGACCTTGCCGTGGATGTGGTCGCCGACCTTGAGGTTAGCGTCCAGTGCATCCCAGGGGTGGGGAGTGAGTTGCTTGAGACCGAGTGCGATACGCTTCTTCTCCTCGTCGAAGTCGAGGATAACGACGTTGATTTTCTGGTCAAGCTGCACGATTTCTTTCGGGTCGCTGACGCGTCCCCAGCTGAGGTCTGTGATGTGGATAAGACCGTCCACACCGCCGAGGTCGATGAACACGCCGTAGTTGGTGATGTTCTTGACGGTACCCTCGAGTACCTGACCTTTCTCGAGTTTGCTGACAATCTCTTTCTTCTGTGCCTCGAGCTCTGCTTCGATGAGTGCTTTGTGGCTGACAACGACGTTGCGGAACTCCTGGTTGATTTTGACAATCTTGAATTCCATGGTCTTGCCGACGAAGACATCGTAGTCGCGGATGGGGCGTACGTCGATTTGGCTTCCGGGGAGGAATGCCTCGGTGCCGAAGACGTCCACGATCATGCCGCCTTTGGTACGGCACTTGATGTAGCCGGTAACGATTTCTTCGTTCTCGAGTGCCTGGTTAACGCGCTCCCAGCTTTGTGCGGCGCGTGCCTCTTTGTGTGAGAGGACGAGTTGTCCTTGCTTGTCCTCTTGGCTTTGGATATAGACTTCCACCTTGTCTCCGACCTTGAGGTCAGGGTTGTAGCGGAACTCAGCAGCGGGGACGATGCCGTCGGACTTGTAGCCGACATTGACAACGACTTCGCGTTTGTTGATGGATATGACCGTACCTTCCACTACCTTGTTGTCCTCGATAGCGGAGAGAGTGTCGTCATACTTTTTCAGGATTTCTTCGTTTTGTGTGCCTTTTTTCTCTGATTCATAGGCATCCCAGTCGAAGTTCTGGAGGGAAAGATTTTCTGCCATGATGGTAGATGTGTTTGGGAGCAGGATGCGGGCGTTACGGCCTTTTGTCCCTTGTCCCGATTAAAGGATTAAACTTCAGTTAGCCTTTTTCGCACGAAAAAGCGTGCAAAGGTACAGTTTTTTTTTGATATATGCAAACTTTTTTGTACTTTTGTGGTCAGAAAAGTGAAACAGCCAATCAATATTAAATCAAAACAGATATGAGTTACAAATGGAAGTTTGCCACGATAGGCGGTAATACCCGTGTGGTAATCAACTCGGGAGAGGACATTCGTCATCTGGGCGAGTTGGACAG
This sequence comes from Paludibacteraceae bacterium, assembly GCA_017483945.1. GTDB lineage: Bacteria > Bacteroidota > Bacteroidia > Bacteroidales > Paludibacteraceae > Colicola. Next base: position 18,269 of record JAFUUE010000058.1, read on the forward strand.
AAAGATGTGGACTGTGCTTAGTTGCCCGACGACGGGTCTGGATATTCCGTCCGACCGGTTGGACCTGATAGACAGCGACGGGGACGGTAAGATTCGTGTGGACGAGGTGGTCGCCACGGCGGAATGGCTGTGCGCGGTGCTTCGCGACCCGGAAGTGCTTCTGGCCGAGTCGGATACGCTCCGTATAGCGGACCTGAATACCGACCATGCCGATGCGGCTCAGATAGCCGAGACGGCCAAACGCATCGCGGGCGATAAGGCGGAGATCAGTCTGGCCGAGGCGCAGGCGTTTGTGGACGCGATAGCCGTGGAGCAGCAGCCGATGCCGGCCGTGCCGTTTGAGGCGGACAATGATGCTATTATCGCCGCCTATAAGGCCGCTCAGGCGACCAATGATGCCTGGTTCCGTGACCTGCGGTTGGAGAAGTTGGGGCTGGTCAAGACCGACCCGGAAGCAGCTCCTGCCGTCAAGGAGAAGGAGTGGAACGCGATGGGTGAGAAGATAGCGGCTTACGAGGCTGCGTGCGCCCAAGTGACAGCCGCTAATGCCGCCGCCATGGCTGCCGCAACGGGCGAGTACCGCCCGCTGCTGAAACTGCTGAAGCTGAAGGGCAGTTTCTACACACTGCTGAAGAACTATGTGACGCTGCAGGACTTCTACACCCGCGACAAGATGGCCGCCTTCCAGTGCGGTACGTTATATATTGACCAGCGCGCGTGCGCATTGTGCGTGCCCGTGCAGGATGCGGCATCGATGGCTGCGATGGCCGGGCAGAGCGGTATGTTCCTGCTCACGTGCGACTGCATCAACCGTCCGACGGGTAAGACGCTGAAGATTGTAGCCGCCGTGACGGTGGGTGACATCAACAGCCTGGCGGTAGGCAAGAACGCCATCTTCTACGACCGCAGCGGACTGGACTACGATGCCAAAGTGACGGCCGTGATGGATAACCCGATTAGTATTAAGCAGGCCTTCTGGTCGCCCTATAAGCGTCTGGCTAAGTGGGCGGAAGACCTCATTAACAAGCGTGCGGCGGAGAAGGATGCGAAGATGATGGACGAGACGACGACCAAGCTGGCAACCGCCGAGGTGCCGGCCGACAAGGATGCGGCAAGCGAGAAAGCAGCCGCTCCGGCCTTCGATATCGCCAAGTTCGCCGGTATCTTTGCGGCTATCGGCATGGCGTTAGGCATGATTGGTACGGCGCTGGTGGCGTTGTTCTCCGGTCTGGCCGCGCTCACATGGTGGCAGTTGGTGCTGGTGTTCCTCGGACTGATGCTGCTTATCTCCGGCCCGAGTATGCTGATGGCATACCTGAAGCTGCGCCGTCGCAACCTGGCTCCCATCCTCAACGCCAACGGTTGGGCGGTGAATGCGCAGGCTATCATCAGCGTGCCGTTCGGCGCCACCCTGACGCAGGAGGCTAAGTATCCGATTATCAAGATGAAGGACCCGTTTGAGAAGAAGGGCCTGAGTGCGGGTGCCAAGTGGTGCATCGCTATCGCGTGTGTGCTGGCCGCGGCGGGTATTACTTGGTTGGTTCTTTGGCTGCTCGGCATCTGCCCCTGCTGCTGCTAACGAGTATAGGCATATACTAAGCAAAAGCCACCGTGACACGGTGGCTTTTGTTGTCGGGTACCCCGATGTCCCGCCGGGGTTATTCGTGGTGATACGGTTCGCCGCGCAGGATGGTCATGGCGCGGTAGAGCTGTTCGGCGAAGAGGGCGCGTATGAGTTGGTGGGAGAATGTCATCTTGGAGAGCGAGAGCAGTCCGTCAGCGCGGTCATAGACCGCCCGGGAGAAGCCGTATGGCCCGCCGACGACGTAGGTCACATCCTGCCCGGCCGTCATGAGTTGTTGCAGTTGTGCGGCGAACTCGACCGAGCGGTATTCGCGTCCGTGCTCGTCGAGCAGGATGAGCCGGCTGTTTTTTGGCAGGGCGTGCAGGATGAGTTCCCCTTCGGCTTGCTTCTGTTGCTCTTGGGTCAGGGCGCGGGTGTTCTTGAGTTCGGGGATGATGACGATGTCGAACGGCACATAATGCACCAGCCGCTTGTGGTAGTCGCCGATGAGCTGCTCCACGCGGTTGTCCGTTGTCTTGCCTACTACCAGGAGCCGGATGTGCATCAGAACTCGGGTGTTTGCTCGTTGTATAACTCGGCCAACGCTTCGCGTGCCGACTGCTCATAGTAGTTGCCGTCCGCATCGCAGCGCACGACGGTCTGGTTCAGTTTGGCTTTCTCGCGCAGCATCTGGTGCTGTGCTTCGCTGAGCCCTTGGTGGATGAGCTGGTGGATAGAATGTTGCTCGTCAGATGGCATATGCTTTAATCTCCTCGTATGTTTGGGGTTGGAATATCTGTGTCTGTTGGTGTTTGCCTCCGGTGGCGACCAGTATCTTCTCCATGTCGGAGTTGTTGTATAACATCCAGTCGTCCACAACGGGCATGAACAGGTTGAACAGGTTGCGGATGCCGGCGTGGTAGCGTCGTATGACGACCTCGGTGGCGATGTTGTGCCCGCCTTCGGCCACACGTTGTGCCACGCGCTTGATGGCGACGGCCGGTGTCTGGAGCCAGAAGAAGATGAGCTCCACCCGGAAGCCGCGTGCCTGGGCCGTCTGGGCTAACTGGACATAATGGCGGGTGGCGAGAGTGGTCTCTATGGCGAAACTCTCCTCGCCCTCAAGCAGTTGGCGTATGCGGTGCAGCATCAGCCGCCCGGCGGCCACTCCGACACTCTCGGGATTGAGCGGCGAGAGACCTTTGGCGATGTTGTCCGCATTGACGAACTCACGCACCTGCAGCACTTGAGGCAGGATAGCCATGCTGGCGGTGGTCTTGCCCGCGCCGTTGCAACCCGATATGATGTAGAGTGTCTTCACTTATTCAGCCACTACGATATAGTAGTTCTTCTTGCCTTTCTGGAAGAGGATGTACTTGTCGTTGAGCAGTGCCGCGGTGGTGATGGGGCTCTGCGGGTCGGTCAGTTTTTCCTTGTTCATGCTGAATCCGTTGGCCTGTATCATCTTACGCGCCTCGCCTTTGCTGGGGAAGATGTTGGTCTTCTCGGCCAGCAGGTCCAACGGAGCGATGCCGGCCTCCAGGTCCGCACGGCTGACGGTGTGTTGCTCTACTCCGTCGAACACCTGCAGGAACGTCTCCTCGTCCAGCCGGTGCAGCGCTTCGGCGGTGGCATTGCCGAAGAGGATGTTGCTGGCCTCCACGGCGGCGTTGTAGTCCTCCTCGGAGTGAACCATGATGGTGACCTCCTTGGCGAGCCGTTTCTGCAGCGTGCGCAGGTGGGGCGCTTGCTCGTGCTCGGCGATGAGAGCCTCTATCTCGTCGTGCTCTAATGAGGTGAATATCTTGATGTAACGCTTGGCGTCGTCGTCGCTCACGTTCAGCCAGAACTGGTAGAACTTATACGGCGATGTGTACCGGCGAGAGAGCCATATGTTGCCGCTCTCGGTCTTGCCGAACTTGCCGCCGTCGGCTTTGGTGATGAGCGGGCAGGTCAGGGCGAACGCGGTCTTGCCGTTCATCTTGCGCATCAGCTCGATGCCGGTCGTGATGTTGCCCCACTGGTCGCTGCCGCCCATCTGCAGCAGGCAGTTATTGTGCTCGTTGAGCCATACGAAGTCGTAGCCCTGCAGCAACTGGTAGGTGAACTCCGTGAAGGACATACCCTGCCAATACTCGCCGTTGAAG
>JAFUUE010000059.1 GCA_017483945.1 Paludibacteraceae bacterium
TCACACTATTCGAGATGGTGATGGAGGTTAGACTGCTGCAACCATAGAAAGCCTCATATCCAATACTTGTCACACTATTCGAGATGGTGATGGAGGTTAGACTGCTGCAACCACAGAAAGCCCCGCCTCCAATGCTTGTCACACTATTTGGGATGGTGACAGAGGTTAGACTGTTACAGCCCCTAAAAGCACACCATCCTATGCTTGTCACACTATTCGGGATGGTGATGGAGGTTAGACTGCTGCAACCATCGAAAGCACTTTCTTCAATGCTGGTTACACCATTCGGGATAGTATGGGATGATGCTTGTTTACCTACTGGATATTGCAGCAAGGTTGTCATATCCTTATTGAACAGCACACCGTTCAAAGAACAATAATTTAGATTCGTAGTCATCACATCAATAGAGGTTAGACTACTGCAACCAATGAACGGACTAAGTCCAATGTTCGTCACACTATTCGGGATGGTGATAGAGGTTAGACCGCTGCAACCAGAGAAAGCAGACCTTCCAATGCCTGTCACACTATTCGGGATGGTGATGGAGGTTAGACTGCTGCAACCATCGAAAGCAAAGTGTCCAATACTCGTGACGCTATTCGGGATGGTGATGGAGGTTAGACTGCTGCAACCATCGAAAGCATAATCTCCAATGCTTGTTACACTATTCGGGATAGTGACAGAGGTCAAACTGCTGCAATCAGAGAAAGCATAATCTCCAATGCTTGTTACACTATTCGGGATAGTGACAGAGGTCAGACTGGTACAACGTGCAAAGGTACTACGTCCAATGCTTGTTACGCGATTCGGTATGGTGATAAAAGTCAGACTGCTGCAATCAGAGAAAGCATAATCTCCAATGCTTGTTACACTATTCGGGATAGTGACAGAGGTCAAACTGCTGCAATCAGAGAAAGTATACCATCCAATGCTTGCCACACTATTTGGGATAGTGACAGAGGTCAAACTGCTGCAATGAGAGAAAGCACTGCTTCCTATGCTTGTCACACTATTCGGGATAGTAATGGAGGTCAAACTGCTGCAATTAGAGAAAGCACTGCCTCCTATGCTTGTCACACTATTCGGGATAGTGATGGAGGTCAGACGGCGGCGACTTAGAAAAGCCTCATTTCCAATGCTTGTCACACTATAGGTTGTGCCATTATAGGACACGGAGGCTGGAATGTTGATGGATGAGAAGGTGTATGGAGCCGATAAATTGCTAATTACAGCTACTTCGTTTGTCTTATCTTGTAAGATACTGTAGCAAAGGTCGCCGGATTGAAAATCGTAGGACCAAAGAGCAAGGGAGCACAGGAGTAGCGCTGTGGCAAAGAGGAGGCGTCTCATAATGTGCTATATTAGATTATGTGTCAATTATTAGTTCTATTTCAGACATTATTGCCCGAGCATGAAGTGGCGGGAGGCGCGATAGTTCGGCGAGATGGTTGAAGAAGAAGGCATAGAGAGGTTGCTGCCACCTTTCCAACTGAAGACGGGTGTACCTTGCGGGGTGATATAGCGGTATTCGGCATCCTCGCCGATGACGAGCAGCAATCCGTTGTGGCAGAGACTGACCGGATGCCAGCCTTCCGAGAGGTAGCAGACAATCTGCCCCTTGGTGTCGATGAGTTGATATTGGTCGTTAATCATCACCCAGGCATAGCCTTCGCTGAAGGGTTGTGCAAGGTCGTAGTTTGAGGGAATCTGCTCCTTGCCGTCGCGGTTGATGTAGCCATACTTGCTGCCGCTCAGGCAGTAGGGTGCGAGGCCGTTGTTGAGGAACTGCCCTACGGCGCGGAACAGTGGCGAGGTGAGTTGGGTGCCGTTGGTGCTCATCAGTCCGTACTTGTTCGACTCGCTGTAGAGGACACAGCCGTTGCCGATGCTTGTGAGTTGGTCATAGAGGGGCATGATGACCATCTTGCCGGAGGTGTTGATGGCGCCCATCTTGCCACCCTGCATGATGCAGGCGATGCCGTCTTCGAAGTCACCTGCCCACTCATAGACCGGTTGGATAACTTCGGTACCGCTCTTGTCGATATAGCCGAAGGTGCGGTCGGATTTGGAACGGCGGAAGGAGGCCAGACCTTCTTTGGACATCTGTCCGAGGTGGGCATAGACGGCGGGGATAGCGTATGTCAGGCCATTGTTAATCATACCATAGTTGCCACTGAGGCTGACCACGGCATACCCGTAGTAGAAGTCATCCACACTGTCGAAGGTGACCTGCTGGAGGTCGCCCTTGGTGTTGATGTAGTAGTTCTTGCCGTTCAGATAGACTTTGGCATAGCCGCAGGAGAATGTGGCCGCCGCGTCATACTGGGGCTGGATGACCCATTCGCCGGCGGCGTTGATGTAGCCGTACTTCTGGTTAGCCGCCTGATAGGCAGGCCAGAGGCTTGTGGTGTCGGTGGTGGGGGTGACATCCTGTGAACAGCTGCCCAGACCGAGGGCCAGCACGATGCCGCAGAGCAGCGGCAGGAAAGAATGGTGTTTCATTGTGTTGGTTGTTTTAGGTGTGAATATATAATAAGTAGTTTAATGGTCATCTTGTCGGCGAATCCACACCCATACACAAACAAAAAGTGGACCCGACGTCGTCGTTCCACTCTTTGAGGCTCTCGCATTGCCCTTGTTGTATAGAACAAACAACGCAAAGCCCACAACGAATATACACATATTACTATACACCTAATGTGCCTTCTACCCTTTTACAGACGGGTTGGCACAAGCATATAGACAATAGAAGGTCTATATTCATGTGGCATTTATCGTTGCAATGTCTGATACAACAACTTGAAACTTGCGAGATTCCAAAGAGTCAGAACAGAGCGTTAATAAACGCCTTATATTATGTCCTCCTGTTTAGCGTCAGTGAGTGACGAGGTTGGTATTTTGAATGCAAAGGTACAACTTTATTTTAGATTGTGCAAGAGGGAAAGTGTTTTTTTATAAGATGTACTGTTTGTACTGTCCATCAACGAATGTAATTTACCACCACCCCCTCCCTCTCACTACACCTATGAGACGGCCTTGACCCACAAACGTAAATTATTTGCCTTGCACTTTTTGCACTTTCTGCACTTTCAACCATCTTCAACCATCTTAAACCATCTTAAACAACCTTAAACTATTTTGAACCATTTTGAACCATTTTGAACCACCTTCTACCACCTTAAAAGTGCAAATAGTGCAAAAAGTGCAAAGCGTTTTTCTTTCAATTGTGCCAAATCGCCTCGGCGTTTCGTTAGTGGTTCTTAGAGATTCTTAGTTGTCTTTAGTCGTTCACTGAGGCCCGCCAGTGTCCTGACTAAATCCCACGGGAAAATACGGGCGCTCCCTGTACCTCTCTTCCATAAAAAATGCTTTTCTAAATGGAAACTATATAGTATGAAATACAGAAGTGCAATCTTTCGTGGGAGTATAGCGATGCGATGGCAGTCTAACGGTTTATCTCATAGATGGTGGCCTCGCCTCCGACGACCTTAATGCGGTTGTAGGGCGTGGTGGGGAAGACGAGGTTGGTCATTGCCCAAGCACCGTCGCCGTCGAAGGCCTCGATGGAGCAGCGGTCAAGGAAGAGATATACGGTGTACGAAGGACGATGCACGAAGAGGGATGTGGTGGTGACACCGGGGAAGTCGGCTGAGAAAGAGTCGTCTCCGGCGGCTGTGCGGTCCATTGAGAACGTCTGGCGATGAACATCGAGTGTCATGGTGACTTTCTCGCCGAGGTTATTGGAGAGTGTGACGACTCCGGTCTCGTTCCCCGAGAAAGTCAGGCAGATGATACAAGCCTCGGTAGGACGGCTGACGGTTTTGCCTCGGATAGCCCATGTCTCGGGCGAAGGTTGTACGCATATACGGTAGTCGCCGGCGTCGTCGATATAGAGGGAGAGGTCACGTGCGATGGTGTTCTGGGAGCGGAAGGAGCCTGTGGGCACTTGTTGCGCATACTGCCAGTTGGACATCCATCCGAGCGACACGATGCGGTTGTCCGGGGCGTTATGGAAGGTGAAGGTCGAATAGTTATCGCGTCCGTAGTCGAGCCACTTGGTGTTGGTTGTCGGAGCATTCCGGACATCGTCACATTTGAACTCCCGGCCGTCCCAGTCGCCGATGAAATACTGCGTGGCTGAACCGCCGAAGGGTCCGCCGGGATTGATGCTGACCAGGAGCACCCACCGCTCTCCCATATGGATGAGTTCGGGACATTCCCATACACCTCCGTGGGCACCATATCCCTCGCCGAAGGAGGATAGGTAGGTCCAGTCCTTGAGGTCGGGCGAGGCATAGAAACGTATCTCCTGTTGGCAGGCGAGTGTCATGAGCCAGTGGTCGCCGTCGCGCGTCACCTTGGGGTCTCGGAAGTCGGCTATGTCGCCCATGAGAACCGGGTTACCCTCATATTTAGTGAAGGTCATCCCTCCATCGAGCGAGTAGGCAAGAGACTGGTTCTGACCGATATACTCGGACTGCGTATAGACCGCAACGACGGCGTTCGGTCCGAATCCGGCGGTGTTGTCGCGGTCGATGACCACGGAGCCGGAGAAGATAGTGCCGAGTGAGTCGGGCGCGAGAACGATGCCTCGGTGGTCCCAATGGATGAGATCTTTGGATGTCGCGTGTCCCCAATGCATAGGCCCCCAGACAGGTGCTTCGGGGTTATGCTGGTAATAGAGATGCCAGAGACCGGTCTGCTCGTCAAAGAACATACCGTTCGGGTCGTTCATCCAGTTCTGTGTCGGGGTGTGATGATATAGGGAGCGATAGGGTTCCGTTGCAGAGGGAGTGCAGGAGGCGAGGAGTGCCAGAGCACCAAGCAGGAGGCAGAGAGGGAAATGTTTCATGGGATTATGCGTAAATATGAGTAAGCACAGACGGTAATCAGCCGCCTGTGCCCTATGGATAATCAATTAGAGTGCTGTGCCGAGGGCGTTATAGCGAATACCGTTCTTAATGATGACAAGTTGACCGTTTTCGATAGTCTTGACAGCCTTTGCCTCTTGGCTTATTTGGTCGATAGCGGCAGGAGCGTCATTCAGAACAAGGACGATGTCGATTACGTTGAACGCACTGATGGATTCTTTATTGAACTGAATCATCCAGTGACCTGCCTCGCTTACAGCCGTGCGCAAATCGTCCGTTAGCATAAGTTCTTTATAGCCTTCTCCATCCGTCATCGCCGTATGGTCTGCGAACTTGTCGGCAGGATCCCAGCCTTTGAGGAAATTGATTACATAGTCCGTTCCTATTGCTTCGGTGTAAAAACGGATAGCTTCTACCTTGCTAAAGTCCACGCCTGCGTACGCATCGCGATAGAGCTCGAGAGTACTCCACTCATCAGCCCAGAAGAAACCGGTCCAGACGGTGATGCCTTCTTTGAGAGTTTTGCCATCGAGTAGTTCCACCTGAGTAACGTTGAAGTTAGCGCCGATGATTTCAAGACCGTGCAGCTTGAGGCTATCCACAGCAGCAACGGTAAGGAATTGCTCCACGGCACCATTGCCATTAATCCATAAAGACTCGCGCGAGCCGGCAAGGTGGTCGAAATTAGCGTTCATCACCTTGAGCTCCAGACCATCGGTAGCGTCGGTGAAGGAAACAACGATTTTCTGTCCGGGTTGTGCAGCGGCAAACTGAGCTGCGGGGATTTGCAGACCACCTTCAGCCCATGATACATGTTTCGTTCCGGTCCAAAGATCCGTCGCGAACGCACTTGCGCCCATCATGAGGGCTGCAAGAAACAAGAAAGTTTTTTTCATAATGATTAAAAGATATTAATAGTTGGTTATTGTTAAATCAGAGATAGTGATTGTCCCGTTATAGGAGTTGACCGACCAGCAATTGTGCTGTATGCCATAGACGCGGTTGGTGTAGGCGACATTGTCGTTGATATAGAGCACCATGACCGAGTTGTCGGTATAGATGTCGATGTGGTAGGTGTTGTCCGCCGGTGTGTCAAAGATATAGCTGTCAATAGCTTCGATGAACCCTTTTCCCGCTGGTCCTTCTTCCTCAAAATTGATTTTGCGTTTGGTGGCATTCTCGGGATTGAGGATGAGCGTGTAGTATTTCTCGCTATCCGTCCCGCGGCAGAGTGAGATGCCGAACTTGTCGGTAGCCTCGGCGGTGGTGACGGTTAGCGAGATGTGATTATGGTAATCCAGACGGTTGAAGAGTGCATAACTGTTGGGCTCAAGTGTATAGGTACCGCCGGCAGCGGTCACGCCTGTCTCGCTCTGCGCCATGAGTCGAACCTCTTTGGTCGTAGTATATTTGCCTTCCATCCCCGGTACCTCGCCGAGTGTGAGTGTACCGTCCTCATGCTGGATGAGGCGGTGTGCGACGAGTGAGCCTGCCCATTGTGGTTCTGAGCCGGAATTGGTCTTGGTGTTGTCGTTTCCCTCACGTGTCGGACACCAGCCCCAGATATACCGATTTGTACCATCGGAAGCAGTCTTGCCGGCATAGAATGCCCGGCTGTCAAGGAATCCCTCATGGTTGTCGGGCCATATACCGGCATCACCGGCCGTGCATGCTTTGAGTTCGGCGAGGGTGTGTCCCTTGAAGTACTGAACACGGCGAATGGCGCTATGCATCTCGCTATAGACGAGGTACCACCAGTCGCCCATCTTGAACACATCAGGACATTCGTAGAAGCGGTCCCACATCATGGGCATGAAGATGCCGACATGCGCCCATGCCTTGAGGTCGGAGGAGGTGAACTCCACGAGATTGCCTTTGCCGCCCACTTTGGTTGCGACAATCATGTGCCAGAGGTCATCTTCGTCGTTGAAGAAGACGAAGGGGTCACGGAAGTCGGTACTGCTGTAGGCATACTCCACGCCACGGAGCCGGAAGAGCGGGTCTTTGGTCCATGTCCGGAAGTCGGGTGAAGTGGCCGTCATGATGATTTGTGCATCTTCTCCGGCTTTAGGCTGGTCGCGATTGGCGGTGTAGAAGATATAGTAGAGCTTGTCTGCTTCATTATAGACCACACATCCTGTTCCGAGTGCCGCATCCGCCTCCGCGCGGCTGCCGGTCGGCAGGACCTCGTTGAGTGGGGTATAGTTGGCGGCATCCCGGGTCTCCACGCCCCAAATGGGGTGGTAGGTGCCCGGCATGTTGGGGCGGAACTCCTGGAGGTAGAGTACCTTGAAGTCCCTGTTGACCGGGTCGAAGAAGGGCATCGGGTCACCTATGTAGCCCGCAACGGGCTTGTAGTAGGTGGCGGATTGCTGCTCGTCCACCGAGGCGTAGTACTGAGTGGTGCCGTCCCAGTCTTTCTGCTCTACGGGTATATTCTCTTGGCAAGCGGAGAACAGGGCCGCGCAAAGGGCTGTCAATATATAAAATGATTTTCTCATGGGATTATTGCTTTAAATAGTTGATTGCATTTTCCGTTATCTTGGCAATGTTGGCATGGTAGTATTCCGTGCCGGCATCGCCTGCTACAGAGTACCAGTCGTAGCATCCGGAGCCGATGCAGACGATTGCACCGTGATCCGCCGTACGCTTGTATTCCCATGCCACGACTGCATCGTCACCGCCGGCAATATCGACAGCGCCTGTCTTACTGCGGAACACCTCGCGGCTCTCATAACCGCCCCAGTCGGCACCGATATGGTACTGTGCGGTGGAGTTGGTGATACGATAGCCGGCATCGCATACGAACACATTCTCCGGCCGGGTGGGGTCCATCAGCAGGTCCTGCCATAACGCATGGTCGGTATGACCGGCTATGGAGAACTCCCACGGTCCGCCAACGGTCTCGGCCGACTCTTCCGCTTAGCCCCAGCAGTTGTTAGGCACGCAGTCCGCCTCGCCGAGGTAGGCGGGCAGATAGGTCGCATAGCGGGTGAGCAAGAAGGAGCCTCCCCCCTGGTAGTAGGTCCGGAGAGCATCGGTAGATGCGATAGCCTCCATGGCGTTGTTCTCGAACTGACCCTTGCCGTCAATGCCGCCGTCCTTGTGCAGGTGCCACCATATGACCCGACATTGGCTGAGGTCCACCAGACCGCTCCGGATGTCAGCGAAGGATGCGTATGCCGCTTTCTCGACATTGCTCAATAGCCACATACAAGCCGTCTGCTCCTCTATGAGCAGTTGTTGCTGCGTGGCTGCGAGACCTACGTAGAGGGCGTGCGGTGCACTCATCTCCGTCACGGTCACGGTATAGGTGAGGGAAGCCGTGTTGTAACTAACCGTATAATCCACCGGGGTCGTAAAATCCTGCGCAACGCCGGAAGCGGGCGTAAGGGTGGCTCCGTCAGTGGTGGTGATAGTCGGTGTGAGGGAAGACAGACTACTGCCTGCCGGCACTTGGACAGAGATAGTATGTGCCGTCTGGTTGATGACGCCCATGTATTGACCGTTGATGACAAAACTGAGGATACGTGCTTCATCGTGTTTGACGGAGAGGGTGTAGTCGAGATACACATCGCCGTTGGACACCCGCAGCAGTTGCGGTGTAGTCATGTTGAGCCGGTCACCCGTCTTACGGTTTGCTGTTGCACCGGACGAGAGCTCCATAGCGGTGATTGTCATGGCACGCTCATCATAGGTCTCAGGGATAGCCACTACGATTGTTTTGGCTTTTTTATCCACCGTACCGGCATACTGCTCATCAAGTTGTATTGACAGTACATCGCATTCACCGGTGAGATCAAAATCCGAATGGCGCTTTTCGCAGCTTACCAAAGCCGCCAACGCTATTAGTATATATAAGAATTTCTTCATAACATTCCTTTCAATTTCCAATTTTCACCTTTCAATTTTCAATTACCATCCGCCTATGTTTTGTGTATAGTGCCCGTTGGAAGCGGCTATCTGCTCGTAGGGGATTGGCAGATACTCATTCTTGTCGGCCGTGAAGCGTGCGGCGGAATAGATTGCGCAGTTGTCTGCTTCTTCGGCGTAGTATCGGTTGATGACCGTTTCGGCCTCTCCCCAGCGCACCAGGTCGAAGAATCGTTCTGACTCCATAGCCATCTCCAGCCGGCGCTCCATCTTGACGCGTGCCAGGGCATCACCTGTATCCCCGTAGGGCATGATACGGATTTTGGCGCCGTAGTTCACGTCGTAGCCGTTGAGCATACCCGTCTGTGCTGCGCGAACGCGGAGCTGGTTAATCAGGTTGATGGCTTCGCTGCCCTTGTTCTGCAACGCAAGAGCCTCGGCACGCATGAGCATTACGTCCGCATAACGTAGCACGATGCGGTTCATCGGACTGCCCCACCAGGCACCTTTGATGAGGTACTCGCTGTCGGGATCGACATTATGCTTGAGACTTACGTTGTAGCCATACAGACCGTTGGAACGACTCCATGTCTGGGTCTTGGCCACCATGTAGTTGGGATTGAACATGTACGGGAATCCGGGCAGGCCGATGGTGAGCCAAAGGCGCGGATCCGCGTTGTCGGTTGCGGCGTTGAAATCCTTGTTGTTGTAGGTGTCTATCAACGGCAGCCCCGCATCGTCGGTATGGAACGCATTGACCAGGTTCTGGCTGGGCTTGTAGAAATCGCAGCCGCCATCCGTAACACCCGGGATGTTCGGTACAATGAGTCCGTACGACCAGTTGAGGTTACCGTTCTTCGTGCCGTCGTTCATGGAGTACTGCATGGCCCAGATACTCTCTATACCGTTCTCATATTGGGGCTCGGGGCGGAAGTTGTTGTGGAAGTCCGGCTCGAGTCCATAGCCTGCATAGAGGGCCGGGTCGGTGTAGGTGATGACTTTCGCAATGTCCTCGGCATTAATCTCCGTCACGCGGTGCGATGCAGGCTCGTCCTGACGATAGGCTTTGTATAGGTACACTTTGGCCAGAAGGGCCGCGGCAGCGGCTTTGGTCGGACGCCCTTTGTCGGCCTGTGTCTCCGGCAGTACACGGAAGGAGTACTCCAAGTCATTGGCTATAACCTGCCATCCCGCATCGTTCGTATATTCGGTGTTGCTGAGTGCAAGATAGTCCTCCTGCGTCATGTTGCCCTTGATGACGAACGGGATGTTCTTATAGAGGCGTTTGAGCAGGAAATGCCCGTAGGCACGCAGGAAATACATCTCTCCGAGCCGCTGCTCTTTGAGTTGGTAGGTGTCGTCCATCTTGTTCAGCGCATCAATAGCGGCATTGACACGACTGAGGCTGTTGTAGAGACGGACCCACATGTCGTTGATATTCCAGTTGGTCGTGAGGATGCCTTGCGAAATCTCCAACTGATGGAACACGTCGCCGTCGGATGTGCCGTTGCCGCCTTTGTAGGCATCGTCGGAGCGCACGTCGAAGTTCCACATCGAGAAGGACGAGTTGATGTCTTCCGACGAGATGAATATGGCATAGGCGGAGATGACGAGGTTGTCCACATACTGCGGGTCACTCACTTGCTCTTCATTGAGAATACCTTGCGGCACATCCTGATTGAGGAAGGAGTCGCAGGACACGAAGAGAACCGCACAGATGATAATATATACTATCTTTTTCATAATAATCGTATGGCGTTTAGAAGGTTACTTTTGTACCAAGGGTTACCGTGAGTGGGATAGGGTAGCCGTAGTTGGGATTCTCCGGGTCCACGCCTGTGAAATTGGCGGAATGAATCGTGAAGACATTCTGTGCGGAGAGGAACCAGCGCCAGTTCTGCATCTTCATCTTCTCGCATGCCGACTTCGGTAGGTTGTATCCCAGTTGGATGTTACGCAGTTTGAGGAATGAGCCGTCTTCTATCCAGTAGGTGCTGACGCGCTTCTCGTTGTTGTTGTCGCTCAGGCTGAGAGCCGGGATATTACTATTCGGGTTGGTGGGGCTCCATGCGTCCAGCAGGCGGGTGCCTTTATTGAGGAAGCCGATGTTGAGTCCTGCCCAGATGTCCGTCTCACGCTTCAGGTCGGTGATGACATCCACGCCGGCTACGCCTTGGAAGAACAGCGTGAGGTCGAAGCCCTTGTATTCAAAATAGAAGTTGGCTCCGAACATCACGTCCGGCACCGGCGAATATATCCAGTCCTGGTCCGCTTCGGTTATTCGCCCGTCGCCGTTGATGTCGCGGTAGCGGATACGTCCCACGGCGGCGCCTTCTTGAGTCGCATGGTTGTCCACTTCCTCCTGGCTCTTGAAGATGCCGTCTGCGATGTAACCCACTTGCGAACCCATCGCATGACCTACCACCGACTTGACTCCGTTACCGCCGAAGGTGCCTTTGGCGGCAATCGTTTCCGGCAGTTTGGTGACGGTGTTCTGATAGGAAGAGAGGTTGGCGCTGATGTCATACTTGAAGCCGCCCTTGGTCTGGTTGCGGTAACCGAGACTGAGCTCAACGCCCATGTTATCCATCGCGCCGGCATTCACCCATTGTACCGAACCTTCGCCCATCGCACCGATTCCGTCCATGAGCACCAGGATGTCGTTCGTCTGCTTGTAGAACCAATCGAACGAGCCGTAGAACGTCTGCTTGAAGAAGGAGAAGTCCAAGCCCGCATTGGTCTGCGTGGTCGTCTCCCAACGGATGTCGTCGTTCCCTATCTGGTTGCGCTTGAAGCCGGAAGGCAGTGTGCTGCCGCCGTTCGAGCCGGTGATGTCGTAACTCGTTCCGTAGCTCTGGCCGCCGCTTTCATTCACACCGTAGTTGGAGACATAGATGGTGTAGCGCGCGGTGGAGGAGATATCCTGATTACCCGTCTGGCCCCACGATGCACGAATCTTCAGGTCATCCAACCATGAGGAGGCGTCGGACATGAACTTCTCCTGACTGATACGCCAACCGGCAGAGACGGAGGGGAAGGTGGCAAAACGGTTGTTCTTGCCGAAGCGGCTGGAGCCGTCGTGACGCAGCGTGAGCGAGACCAGATAGCGGTTGTCGTAGGTGTAGTTCGCTTTGCCGAAGAACGAAATCAGCGAGTAGCTGCCGGCCGAACCGTAGGCCTGCGCTTTGCCCACACCGGCATCCGGCCACATGTAGTCGGGATTGAGCACGATATAGTCCTCCTTGTAGCCGGAGAAGTTCTCGTCAATCTGGCGGTTAAGCTCGGTTCCGAGCAGGAAATCCGCACGGTGTTTGCCTATCTCCATGTTATAGGTGATGATGGCGTTCCACATCCACCTCATCCAGTGCTCCTGCTTGGCCTCGACGCCGTTGGTTGGATTGGCCACAGTGCCTTCTGTCACCGGATAGGTGAAGATGCGCTGTTTCTTCTGGGAGTAGTCGATACCGGCGGTAGTGCGGATATTGAGTCCCTTGTAGGGAGCGATGTTCACAAACGCGTTACCGAACATGCGCCAGTAGGTATAGCGGTTGTATTTGTTGCGCTCCAGACGGGCTACCGGGTTCTGACGGTCGGGATAGCCGCCTACAGGACCGGCGAACTCGCCGTCGGTCGTGTAGATAGGCAGCGAGGGGTTGAACTGCAGCACGTTCTGCAGAAAACCACCCGGAGCCGCCACTTCGGACGTGCGGTTCAGCGTGAAGTTCTCTCCGATGGTCACGTAGTCGCCGATAATCTTGTAGTCGCTGTTGATACGCGCCGAGAAACGGTCGAAGTCGGAGGTCTTGATGACGCCTTCGTTCTTGTAGTAGCCCAGCGAGAAGAAGGACGAACCTTTCTGACTGCCGTTTGAGACCGACACATTATAGTTCTGTATCACGCCCGGGCGGGTCGTCTCCGCATACCAGTCGGTGTTGGCGGCCGGAACGGTACCGGCTTCGTCCAGGTACTTGTTCATCGTGATGGCGTTGAGCACAGGATAACCCGCTGCATTATAGCCCCAGTCGTAGTGATAGCCCAGCGCATTGCTGTTGGGGTTCATGTTGTCATTGACATAGGCCTGCCACATGACCTGCCCGAACTGCTTGGCGTCCAGTACGTGCATGCGGTTGGTGTAGGACTGTACGGCCACACTGGCGTCCAGACTGACACTCAACTTACCTTCCGCGCCTTTCTTGGTCGTGATGACGATGACACCGTTGGCCGCACGCGAACCGTATATACTCGCGCTCGCGGCATCTTTCAGCACTTGGATGGACTCGATGTCGTTCGGGTTGAGTTCGTGCATTCCTGACTTGGTCGGCACTCCGTCGATGATGTAGAGAGGGTCGTTGTCGTTCAGTGTACCGACGCCGCGGATTCGGATGGTGGCGGCCCCCGAGGGACTACCGTCTGCCGTGATGTTCATGCCGGGAATCTTGCCTTGCAGCGCTTTCATCGGGTTGTTCTCCTGCTGCTTCTCCAGGTCCTTGGCGCTCACCGCACTCACCGCACCGGTCAGGTCGGCCTTGCGCTGTGTGGTATAACCCGTTACTACCACTTCTTCCAGCACCTCGTTGTCTTCCGCCAAACGCACGGTCATGTTGGCGGATGCGGCCAAGGTCTGCGGCTTGTATCCGACATAGGAGATGTTCAGTTCTGCTCCTTCGGATACGCTGAGGGTGAAGTTGCCGTCGAAATCGGTTATCGTACCGTTCGTGGTACCCACCTCCAGCACACTTGCCCCGATAATACCCTCGCCGGTCTCGTCAACTACCGTGCCCGACGCCGTTATCTGCGCCATGGCTATGGACGACACCAACAGCAAGAGTGTCACCAGACAGCTTCTTAGTTGATTTTTCATACGCATCTTTTACGATTTAAGGATTTGTTCGTTACTGTGGACTCCGAAGTCCGATGCAAAATTATAGCTTTTCGCGCGTATAGAATAAAAAAAATGCTGCAAACACTTGTATTTTTGTTGCAACATTCTTTTTTCTGCTATTTTTTTATCCGTGCCGACGGCTTCTCGCCGAATAGCTCCGTGTAACATTTCGTGAAGTACGAGGGCGAGGTGAACCCTGTCTGGTAGGCTATCTCGCTGACGGACAGCGTCCCCTTGCTCAGTAACGCGCGCGCTTCGTGCAGGCGCACGTTCCGTATAATCTCATTGGGCGAGTAGTTCGTCAGTTGTTTGATTTTGCGGTATAGCTGGGTACGGCTCAGCGCCATCTTGTCCGCAATGACCTCCACGCTGAGGGTCTCGTCGTCCAGGTGCTCGCGGACGATGTCGTTGAATCGCTGTACGAACTGCTCTTCCGGAGTCTGCAGCTCGCTCCGACCGTGGTCTCTCGCCGCGCCGCCGCGCACGCGTTTCCTGTTCTCTATCAGGGATGCCACCTGCGCTTTCAGTATCTCGGCCTTGAACGGCTTGGATACATAAGCATCCGCGCCGTGCGCGAATCCTTCCACCTGCTGCTCGTCCATCGAACGGGCGGTGAGCATCAGTATCGGAATATGGGAAGTGGCGGTCTCGCTCTTCAGTTGTCGGCACACCTCCAGTCCGTCCATATCCGGCATCGACAGGTCCGTCAGTATGACGTCCGGCACCGAGATAAACGCTTTGCGGAGTCCCGTGGCGCCGTTCTCCGCCGTGATGACGGTGTATGTCTCGCTGAACAGACTGCGCAGGTACGCACGGATATCCGCATTGTCATCGATGACCAGCATCGTACATTTCTCATCGTCTTCGCGCAGGTCCGGCTCTTCTGTGCCGTCTGTGTCTAACTCGGTGAGTATCTGGTCAGAAGATATGTGCTGATAATGGATGTCGGCATGTGTGTCATCTGCGGTTGCCGGGTCTCCGATGGGCAGTCCTATCGTGAACACTGTCCCGTGTCCCTCGGGGTTGTCGCTGACGGAGATGGTGCCGCCTTGCAGCGTGACGAAACTGCGGACGAGGGCCAGCCCGATGCCGGATCCCTGCGCATTGGTGGCGTCGAACTGGAAGAAGGTGTCGAAGATGCGCTGTTTGTACGCATCCGGTATGCCCGAACCGGTGTCGGAGACGGAGAAGCAGACCTGCTCCCCCTCCCGCCACAGACGCACGCGCACCTGCCCGTTTTCCGGCGTGAACTTAAAGGCGTTAGCCACGATGTTAAACACGATTCGCTCGGTCTTCTCGATGTCCAATGCGGCCTCTATCGGCTCCTCGGGCGCGTCTAACGATAGTTGGATATGCCGTTTCCTGCCCAGCGGAGAGAACGCATCTACCCATTCGCGCATCGCCTGGCTCATGTTCACACGACTCCGCCGAGGGTGGAGCATGCCGCTCTCGTATTTGCGGAAATCAAGCACCTGGTTAATCAGACGCAGCAGCACCTGTGTGTTGCGGTGGGCTAAGGCTATCAGCTTGTGCTGCTCCGGCGACAGCGTGCTGTCGTGCTCCAACTGACCAAGCGGATCGGCTATTAGTGTCAGGGGAGTGCGGAAATCATGACTGACATTCGTGAAGAAGGTCAGCTTGCTGCGCGTCGCCTCTTCCAGACGCGTTTGCGCCTCAAGCAGCTGCTCATGCAGACGCTTACGCTGACGGTAGAGCAGGCACACATACACGAACAGCAGCAGGGTGATGACGGTGAAGACTCCGATGAGCCATAGTATCGTGCGCTGTTGGCGGTATTCCTTGCGGAGCACCTCCGTGCGCTGCTTGAGCATCATGATGGTATTCACTTCGTGGTCCATCTCCGCCCATAGGTTCAGCATCGCCTCGGCCGCCTCTTTCTCGACCAGCACGGTCTGGAGTATCGTGTCGCGCACAAACGGTTCGCTGGCCAGAATATGCGCCGCGGTCTCTATCAGCAAATCCCTGCGGGAAGGGTAGGTGGCCGTGCACTCTATCACACCATCCACAACGGCCTGCAAACCTGCATGTAATCCGTCAACGCCCATAATGCGAACATGGCCGTATTGCAACTCTCCAACCGCCTTCGCAGCGTCGGCCGCCATCATATCATTGTGCGCCATGATGGCATCTATATGCGGGTGTTCTTGCAGAAAAGCCAGCACGGCATGGTAGGCATCCGACGCACCGACCACCGAATGTATCGTCGGCAGGGCTTTGCCCGATGCACTCAGGCCGTCCATCAGGCCCTGGTGGCGTAGCATCTCGGGCGTGGAACCCGGCAGACCACTCACTTCCAACACTTGCACCGGATGCGGCGTCTCGGCCTGAACGCGGAGCACCTGCTCGGCCATCAGACGACCCACACGGTAGTTGTCGCCGCCGATGAAGGCTGTCCACTGGTCTCCCGAGACACGGCGGTCGGCTACTATCACAGGAATGCCGGCCTGATAGGCACGAGACACGGCAGGCTTGACCTCCTCCGCCTCATTCGGACTGACGATAATC
This sequence comes from Paludibacteraceae bacterium, assembly GCA_017483945.1. Classification (GTDB taxonomy): domain Bacteria; phylum Bacteroidota; class Bacteroidia; order Bacteroidales; family Paludibacteraceae; genus Colicola. The sequence continues at coordinate 16,154 of JAFUUE010000059.1, forward strand.
AGGTCCACACCCTCATGGATAAAGCTGTCTATCTGAGCACATTGCACGCTGTTACTGCCATAAGCGATGCGCTTCTGGATGGACATGTTCGGATGAAATAGCAACTCGCGCTCCATCTCGTCATTCATCTTCTGCCGCCATGCGTCGTCATAACATTGGCTCAGACCGATGCGATATTGAATCGGTTGCTTCGCGCATCCTGCTAATAGCAAGGACAATACACAAGTTAGGATAATTGTGTTTCTCATGGTTCTACGTCTTTCACGCTGCAAAGATACGAAAAAAAACAATCATATGCAAATATTCCTCCTCCGCAATCCGTTTTTTTCTCCGCCTTCCCCCGGTCGCCTCCACCTCTGCACCTGTCGCATTTGCCTACCGTTCTCGCGTGATTGTCGCGTGATTGACGCGTGATTAACGCGTGATTCAGGTATCGTTCCCCGTACGACTCATCGTCTTTTGAGACCCCCTTGGATAGATTTTTAGCACATTCCTGCCTTAAAACTTGCGTGTCTCGCAAAAAAATCGTACCTTTGCATCGCAGTCCTGCACTTCGGCATCTGCCCGGATACGCGGAGCGGGGATTGCAGACATATTTGATAAGGCGTTTACGTACGCTTGTTTTTGACTGATTGAAACCTGAGAAACTTCAATAAGTAATGTTCGAAAGCAAGTAGTGGTAGATGCCCGTGGTGTGATTATACACGCGCGCGTACTATGTAAGGTACGTGCACACTTATGTATATCACAGCGTGGGTTTCTGCTTTACTTATTCGACATTACGGGTTTTCTCAGGACCTCAATCAGCGAATAAGCAAGAGAAGAAATCCGCGTTTTATGATGGTTAAAGACTTTACCGGCCGAATGGCTGCTTGGGTGTCGAGCCTCTCGACTTTTCGCAATCTTATTCTGTATGGGATAATCGGCAGCTTCTGTGCCGCCTTGGACTTCGGCGTTTATACCGCGCTGTGTTACTTTGATATCATGCCCTACCTATGGGCGAATATCATCAGTATCCATATAGGCATCTTCACCTCTTTTGTGCTCAACCGTTCCCTGAACTTCAGGGTAAAAGACAGGACTCTCCGACGCTTCTTCTCCTTCTATGCTGTAGGCCTGACAGGACTTGGTATCAGTGAGTTAATGCTCTATCTCATGGTCTCCCTCGGCAGAATGAACGAACTCTTTTGCAAGCTCGTCTCTATCGTCGTCGTGGCCCTGATACAATTCATCCTGAACAAGTATATTACCTTCAAAAAACACCACTAAATGGACACCATCTATTTCGTGCTTCCTGCATACAACGAGGAAGCGAACATCGAATCCGTTATCGAGCAGTGGCACCCTGTCTGCGAGCGTATTAACGCGGAGGGGCACATCGCGCAGCTGGTCATCGCCAATGATGGCAGCAAGGACCGGACTTTCGCTATCATGCAGCAACTGCTGCCTCGCTATCCCTACCTCGTTCCGCTTGACAAACCCAACTCCGGGCACGGCGCAACCGTCATGTACCTGTACAAGTACGCCATCAGCAATGGTGCCGATTATGTCTTCCAGACCGACAGCGACGGACAGACTTTGCCGGAAGAGTTCTGGCAGATGTGGGAGAACCGAGACAAGTTCGATTTCCAAATAGGTACGCGTGGCGGCAGACAAGATGGCGCAAGCCGTGTCTTTGTGACGAAGACGCTCCGCTTGGTCGTCTGGCTCATGTTCCATGTGTGGGTACGCGACGCCAACACGCCTTTCCGCCTGATGCGCTCCGACAAACTCAAACCCGTCTTGGACATCATCCCTCGGGACTACAACCTCACCAATGTCGCCGTCAGTGCGATTGCCGTGCGTTGGCACTATACCATCGGCTGGTATCCCATTACTTTCCGTCCCCGCCAAGGCGGAGTCAACTCTATCAACCTCCGCCGCATCTTCCACATCGGCCTCCAAGCCCTCACCGATTTCCGCACAATAAACAAGAACTTGAAATGAGCACCCATAATTTTTGCAAGAAGAATATACTGGCCGTAGTACTATCTGCCGCATCTATTATAGTTATAATTCCGTATATTGTCGTACTGGTTAAATCGTTCGGTCTTTATCCATATACCTGCATGGATTCTGCGATTATTCTGTCGGAAATGGAACGAATTGCAGAAGGGTGGATTCCGTATCATCAAATGCACCTGAACTATCCGCCTTTGTGGTTCTACTTTATGGCTTCCTTAAAGAAAGTCTTCCACATCCCGTATGGATGTTACTCGTTTTATCTAATCATACAGTATATATTCCTTTCTGGCTCGGCCTGGATGCTATACAAATTCAATAAATTGTATTGTACCTCACAACCGGTTTTATGGGCATCAGTGCTATATTTCCTGTTTATGACATTCCTCTACAGGGCTTTCTTTGTCATCTTTGAGCCGATAAGCATTTTCTTCGGCTTGACGGCTTTGTATTTAACACTAACTCCTTCCATTCGGAAAAGCGCATATAGATACATCTTTGTCGGCCTTTTATCATCTGGCGCCTTCTTAATCAAGCAATTCGGTCTGGGCTTTTGCCTGTTAAATATATTATTGATTCTGTTGAACCCTTCTTTTGAAGAACAAGATGAATACAAGGTCTCCACGGTCTTGGGCAGACTCATGTCTTTTAGCATCGGATTATTGATACCGATATTCCTTTGTCGGCTATATTTTGGAGACCTCTTCTGGGAGGCGGTTCTATTCAATGGATACGGAACTACAGTTAATGCCTCAATAGGTGACGATGTCTCTTTTGGAAGCAAAATAGTGTTTGTTCTTGTTCAGTTGAGCAAGTTCTTGTTTTTCCAATGCCCCATTGTTATACTTATAGTATTTACCTTGCGGAAAGTGATTAACACAGAGCAATGGAAAATCGTACTATTAGCTTTCTGTGGTATTATTGGCTTTGCGTTTCAGTACTATTTTTCCAAATATACCAACTCTCCGCATTATAATCAATATATGATGCCGTTTGTTTGTATGCTGATACCGGTAATTGCCCAATGGGCGCATTCAAATATCCGTCTTCGCAAATTGTTATGTATTGCTTTGCTTGGCATATCTGTGCTGTATGCAGGAGAGTCTGTCTTGGGAAAGAAACATAAATATTCGCCTTCTGTTATGAAGCAAGACGTAGCAGAAGGAGAATGCGGAATAAGTACAGATACACAGACTTCGTCCGAACGAATTGTTATTGAGACGACCGGGAATTCCGTTTATGAACGTATTCATAATATTGTTCCGAAAGATAAGACACTCTGGATTCCCAATACATCTTTACTCAAATATTGGATAAAAACAAACAGACTGCCACCTAACATGAAAGAAATAGGATACTCCACAGGAACATCGGAACTAACACCGGAAAAAGCGGAAAGGCAAATAAATGACGCTGATTTTATTCTATGCCAAGAGGGAGATGCCTGGGACACTATGTTGTCTTCAAAAAGTATCAATTGTTTCTTGATAGATAGCAGACGCCGTTTATTCTTGCATGAAATGCCATAATCTTTGGAGAAACATTACAAATCGTAGATTATTTTATAACAAATCGCAGATTTTTTAGTAAGATTCGGAGATTTTTTGTACCTTTGCAGCGTCATTTCAATATCGTGTAATCGTTAAAAAATACCGGACATGGCTGCGCATAATGAATTAGGGAAGAGAGGTGAAGAACTGGCCGCTAAGATGTTGCGTGAAAAGGGATATAAAATCCTGGAACGCAATTGGCGTCTCGGAGACTTGGAGGTGGATATTATTGCGCGTAAAGGCAAGTTTGTCGTATTTGTCGAAGTGAAGACACGCACCGATGATGCGTGGATGAATCCGGCTCAGGCTGTAGATAAGAAACGCAAGATTCGGATGTCCCATGCGGCGAAGGCCTATATGCGAGGACATAAGATAACGGACCTGGAGGTGCGTTACGATATTGTGTCCATTGTCCTGAATGATACTCGATGTGACATAGAGCACTTCGAGGATGCGTTTATACCTCCTTTACGCACCTATGGGAGATACGGAGTGATGTATTCCTGACAGGAAGACCATACTACTTTAGAGATTCGACAAGTCAGACATTCTCAATAGAGGAATGTCTGACTTTTTTATGTAACGTGCAGTATAGAAATGTGAACGTGTTTATATTGTACATAAATGTACCATGTTCACACTTGTGCCGCCGTGGGAGATCACAAACGTGATAGTTTATTGCACAAAGAAGTTCACAAATGTCTTCATCCTTTAAGGCGCAACTGGCACAGCAGAGTAGGGGAGTCTATTAATATCACAGAACCTTGGAATGTTGCACGCATTAAGTACATAACATGCTACATATCAACAAATATACAGATTACATCAAGTGCAACTTTATTGCTTTTGGGGCATTCGGGTGCATCTTGCTGTCCGGAGGCGTAATATATTGCATTTTATTCTTGCAATATACATATTATATGCATATTATTGCGTTTATATAAAGTTGCAGATTGGACTGATTGGGCGGCTGTAACGGGTGATTGGTATCAGGGAGGCCGTGAGTCATAGAATTGTGGCTATTCTGCTCTGCGTGGCTTGTAGATAACATGTGTGAATTTTATTTTTCATTTGTGTATATCATTTTATTTTCGTATCTTTGCAGAGAATTTCACATTTCTATACCTATGACAATACGCGAAAAACTTATTCTGTTGATAGAAGAGAAACAGATGACGGCACGACGCTTTGCCGATTATGTGGGTGTGCAGCCCGGGACTATTAGTAATATCATCAATGGGCGCAACAACCCGAGTCTGGATGTTGTGCAGCGTGTGTTGAATGCCTTTCCTGATGTGTCACCACGGTGGCTGCTACAGGATGTCGGACCTCTGGAGGCCGATGACGACTATGCTCACACAGCAGCAACGGCCCATCCGGCTGCTACTCCGTCTATGCCGACCTCGTCTATAGCGGTTCTGCCATCTATGCCAACTCCGTCTATACTGAGCAAACAGGAGGGGGCGACACTATTTTCTGCAGGTCAGATGATGTCCGGAGCAATGGATGCTCCGGCTATTCCGATTACTCCGAATACTTCTGCTCCGATTACCCCGAACACTTCAGCTCCGAGGACTCCGAATACTCCGAGTGTTCCGTCTAAGACGCAGACGGCTATGCCCGGCGCAAGTCAGCAGAAGAAGCCGGAGACGGCTTCGGAAGGGACAATAGAAATGCCGTCTGAACGAAGAGTCGAACGTATCGTTATCTTCTATTCAGACGGCACGTATGAGCAGAGATAGTAGGCCTTAAGCACCCTTTAGCTGGGATAGTTGGAGGTATTAAATAACTCCATGAGAGGCAGGGCTTATAGTATCGCGAAATCGATTACTTCTTTGATGTCGCGGACATAGTGGAACGTAAGTCCTGTCAGGTAGGATTCGGCGATGTCTGCTATATCTTTCCGGTTGTCATTACAGAGAATGATATCGGTGATACCGGCACGTTTTGCGGCCAGAATCTTCTCTTTCACCCCTCCGATGGGCAGAACCTTCCCGCGAAGGGTCATCTCTCCGGTCATGGCGATGCGTTCTCTCACTTTGCGCCCGGAGAAGGCACTGACGAGTGCGGTCGTGATGGTGATTCCGGCGCTGGGACCGTCTTTGGGTACGGCTCCTTCCGGGACATGTATGTGGACGGAATGGGTGTCCAGGTCTTTCTGCTTGATGCCATACTCTGCGGCGTGAGCCTTGATATATCCGAGGGCCAGAGTTGCGGACTCTTTCATCACGTCGCCTAAGTTTCCCGTCAGTGTGAGGGTGGGTGTCTTTGAGGGGGAGAGTGAGGCCTCAATAAAGAGAATCTCACCTCCGACGGCGGTCCATGCGAGTCCCGTTACGACGCCGATATAGTTGTTGCCCTCGTACATGTCTCTACTGAAACGCGGTTGGCCGAGGTAGGTGCGGAGTTCGGGGAGCGAGAGAGTCGGCTCGACGTGTTCCTCCATGGCTATCCGTGTGACTATCTTGCGACACAAAGCGGCGAGTTGCCGATCCAGACTGCGCACACCGGACTCCCGTGTGTAGTCATCGATGAGGTGTCGGATTATGTCGTCCGACAGGTGCATCTGTGCGTCGTTGATGCCGTGGTTCTCCTGTTGCTTTCGTATCAAGTGGCGCTTGGCAATCTCAATCTTCTCCTCCTGAGTATAACCGGTCATCTCGATGAGCTCCATGCGGTCGAGAAGAGGGCGGGGGATAGAGTCGAGTGAGTTGGCCGTGGCGATGAAGAGCACTTTGCTGAGGTCATAATCCACATCGAGGTAGTTGTCGTGGAAGGTGTTGTTTTGCTCCGGGTCCAACACTTCAAGGAGTGCGTGGGTCGGATCGCCCTTGTAGTCAGCGCCTATCTTGTCTATCTCATCCAGGACGAAGACGGGATTGCTCGTCTTGACCTTGCGGATATTCTCGATGATTCGCCCCGGCATAGCGCCGATATAGGTGCGCCGGTGACCACGGATTTCGGCCTCGTCGTGCAGTCCTCCGAGCGAGATTCGTGCATATTTGCGCCCGAGTGCCTCTGCGATAGACTTGCCAAGACTCGTTTTTCCGACTCCCGGAGGACCATAGAGGCATAGAATGGGGGCTTTGACGGCCGGACCGACACCATTCGTAGCCTCTTCGTCCGCGCCGAGTACCTCTTGTTGCTTGCGCTGCAACTGGCGCAGGACAGCCAGGTGCTCAATGATGCGTTCCTTGACTTTGTCTATCCCGTAGTGCTCTCTATCAAGGACTTGCCGTGCATTCTTGATGTCGAAATTATCCTCGGAATACTCATTCCAAGGCAAGTCGAGTAGGGTATCCAGATAGTTCTGCTGTATGCTGTAGTCGGGCGAATGGGATGGGGTGTGTTGCAGTTTCTCCAGTTCCTTGTCGAATATCTTGGCGACTGCGTCGGACCAGTGCTTACTCTCCGCCCGTTTGCGCATCTCGGCCACGACCTGTGCCCCTGTGTCTCCCAGCTCTTTCTGGATAGTCTCCAACTGGTGATGCAGGTAGTACTGGCGCTGTTCCTTGTCGATTTCCTCCTTGGTCTTAGACTGGATATCCTGCTTCATCTTAATCATCTCGACCTCCTTATTGAGGATTTCGAGCAGTCGTAAGGCTCTGTCAGACAGCGTCTCTGTGCCGAGCAGTTCTTGCTTCTCGGCGATAGACATGCCGAAATTGACGCAGACATAGTTGACGAGCGTCGGCGGGTTGTCGATGCTGCGCAATGTGAGGCTCGCTTCGGGTGCAACATTGTCGGCGCCCTTGAGAATCTGCAGGGCCTGGTCGCGTATGTTCGACGCGATGGCAACGAACTCCTTGTCGTTCTTGGCGGGGAAAACCTCGGGGTAGATGGACACGCGGGCCTTGATTCCGGTGCGTGTGGTGGTGAACTCTTCGACCTTAATTCGGTCCACACCTTCGAGCAGGACGACAAGGCTCTGGTCGAGCATGTTGAGCACGCGCACGATACGGGCGGCTGTGCCAAGCGTATAGAGGTCTTCGCACTTCGGATCCTCTGTTTCTTTCTCATGCTGGCATAGGACGGCTATCGGTTTCTCGTTCTCAAAAGCACTCTTGACGAGCTTCTGGATTTTGGGGCGTGAGACGTTGACCGGCAGCAGCACTCCGGGAAAGAGCACCATGTTCTTCAGCGGTAACACGCCGAGTATATCGTTTTGCTGCACTTTCATCTCGTTGCTGTCCTGTCCGTCCAGGATGGGGATGAACTGTGCGTCCTCGGCGTCCGAGGCCGCAGCCAATGCGTCTTGAAGGTTGTATATCATATTGTGCTATTTTACATAATCCCAATTAGGTTTGGTTGAGGGCACTGATTTTTGGCAGGCCTTATTGTATATAATATGGTGCAAATAATGTACCAAAGATATTGCGGCTGCCAAAATGGCAGTAAAGACACCGGAAACTCTTGCATTCCCGGCGCAACACCCATGCGCCGAAATCAGCGGGAAAATGCGGAAACGTCCACTGCCTATGTATGACGCTCACATAAGGACAACGGACGCTTCAGTGGCGCCTCCCGAACCTGACCCGAAGCTGGCCCGAACCTGACCGATGAATTTGGCTGATTAGCAGCGAGATGAATGGGTCAGCTCTGTTCCAGCTCTGTTCCAGGTCCGTTAGCCGGTCTGAAAATCAAGCGGATAGCACAGCAAATTTAAGCTGATAGCACTGCGATTTTTAGCGAAAAAGATACAGAATTCGGACAAAAAAGTCATCGGATAACAGCAGAAGGCCGTTATCCGATGACCGGTTCACAAGAGATAAACTCTTGATGTTGGTGCTGATTTATAGCGGATTATTTCTTGAGGTCAACGCGGAGTTGGAGCTCGTCCAACTGAATCTGGTCAATGACTCCCGGTGCTCCGAGCATGACATCCCGTCCCTGATTGTTCTTGGGGAACGCGATGCAGTCGCGGATGCTGTCCAGTCCGGCAAAGAGGCTGACGAAGCGGTCGAGTCCGTAGGCCAGTCCTCCGTGAGGCGGCGCTCCGTACTTGAAGGCATTCATGAGGAATCCGAACTTCTGCTGCGCCTGTTCGGGCGTGAATCCGAGTATCTCGAAGACCTTCTGCTGGAGGTTGGCGTCGTGGATACGGATAGAGCCGCCTCCGACCTCTACCCCATTGATAACCATGTCGTAAGCGTTAGCGCGTACGGCTGCCGGGTCGGTATCCAGCAGGGGTATATCCTCGGGTTTGGGCGAGGTGAAGGGATGGTGCATGGCCATGAGCCGGTTTTCCTCGTCGGACCACTCGTACATAGGGAAGTCGATGACCCAGAGGCATGCATATTGGTTCTTGTCGCGCAGTCCGAGTCGGCTGCCCATCTCCAGTCGCAACTCGCAGAGCTGCTTGCGGGTCTTGTTGGCATCATCGCCGGAGAGGATGAGTATGAGGTCGCCGGGCTGGGCGTTCATGGCCTGTTTGAGGCTCTGGAGGACGTCTTGTGTATAGAACTTATCGACGCTGGACTTGACGGTGCCATCAGCTTCTATCCGCGCGTAAACCAGTCCCTTAGCCCCGATTTGCGGGCGGCGTACGAAGTCAGTCAGTTCATCCAACTGCTTGCGTGTATAGGATGCTGCTCCCTTGGCGCATATACCGCCGATATAGGCAGCGTTGTCGAAGACGGAGAAACCGTGTCCCTGCAGGACATCCATCAGTTCGACGAAGCGCATGTCGAAGCGTGTGTCGGGCTTGTCTGAGCCGTAGTATTTCATGGCGTCCGCCCATGTCATGCGTGGCAGTTTGGGGAGGTCGATGCCCTTAATGACCTTAAAGAGGTGCCGGCTCATGCCCTCAAACATGTTGAGCACATCCTCTTGTTCGACGAAGGACATCTCGCAGTCGATTTGCGTGAACTCCGGCTGACGGTCGGCACGCAGGTCCTCGTCGCGGAAGCACTTGACAATCTGGAAATAGCGGTCGAATCCGCTGACCATCAGCAGCTGTTTGAGCGTCTGCGGCGACTGCGGCAGGGCGTAGAACTGGCCGGGATTCATGCGCGACGGCACGACGAAGTCGCGTGCTCCTTCGGGGGTCGAATTGACGAGAACGGGCGTTTCTACCTCGAGGAATCCCTGTTCGTCGAGGTAGCGGCGCACTTCGAATGCCATCTTGTGCCGCAGTTCGAGGTTCTGGCGCACGCATTGTCTGCGCAGGTCGAGGTAGCGGTACTTCATGCGTATGTCATCGCCTCCATCGGTGTCGTTCTCGATGGTGAAGGGCGGCGTCGCAGCCTCGTTGAGGACATGTAACTCGCTGACATTGATTTCGATGTCGCCGGTAGGCATGTTGGCGTTCTTGCTATATCGCTCCTCTACCCGACCGACAGCCTGGATGACATATTCGCGTCCCAGACGGTTGGCCTCCTCGAAGACGGGTGCATTAATCTCCTGGTTGAATGCCAGTTGCGTTATGCCATATCGGTCGCGCAGGTCCACGAAGGTCATGCCTCCCATTTTACGGATGCGCTGTACCCATCCGGCGAGCGTAACCGTTTGATTTACATCAGAGAGTCGTAGCTCTCCACAATTTTTAGTACGATACATATGCTTATAATAGTGTTATTATCCGATAGTCAGCGTGGGTTCAATCTTGCGGATGAGCCCCTTGAGGACATCGCCCGGTCCGAACTCATAGAACTCCCCTGCCCCGTCCGCAATCATGTTGCGCACGGACTGTGTCCAGCGGACGGGCATGGTCAGTTGTGCGATGAGGTTCTCGCGTATGGTCTCGGGGTTGGTCTCTGCCCGGGCATTGACATTCTGATAGATAGGGCATGTCGGTTGGTGGAAATCGGTGCTCATGATGGCCTCTCTGAGCCGTTGTGCAGCCGGCTCCATGAGGGGGCTGTGGAAAGCGCCTCCGACGGGGAGTCGAAGGGCCCGTTTGGCTCCGGCCTCTTTGAGGGCGACGCAGGCGTCGTCCACGGCCTGTATATCGCCGGAGATGACGACCTGGCCGGGGCAGTTGAAGTTCGCGGCAACGACTACTCCGCTCCGGCTGCTGACCTCCTGGCATATCTCGTCCACCTGCTGGTCCGGCAGACCCAAGACCGCCGCCATCGTACCGGGATTCTGCTCACAGGCCATCTGCATGGCCAGAGCCCGTTCGCTGACGACCCGCAGGGCGTCCTCGAAGCGAAGCGCACCGCACACGACCAGTGCGGAATATTCGCCGAGACTATGCCCCGCGACAAAGTCGGGGCGGAGCGTGGTGTTATACATGGCACTCAGGACAGAGTGCAGGAAGACAGCCGGTTGCGTGACACGCGTCTGGCGCAAATCTTCAGCGGAACCCTCGAACATGACGTCCGTCAGGCGGAAGCCGAGAATGGCGTCAGCCTGCTCGAAGAACTCATGGCTGGAGGGGTACTTATCATACAGGTCCTTGCCCATTCCGGGAAACTGGGCACCTTGACCCGGGAATACAAATACTTTCATATCAATCGTGTTAAGATAATCAAAATAGCCTACAAAGGTACTACAAAAAATGCACATGTGCAATAGGCAGGCGTAGTTTTTTGTGATGAAATCACTCAGGGGATGCACCGATTGGCACATCCCCTGAATGACTATTCCCTGCAGAGAGTGAGGTCGGCCCCTTCCGAGGCAGCAAGCACGCTCTCGGGAAAAGGCGGTTTATTGGAAGTTGATTCGCTTGTCCCGGATGTCAGCGTTGTCGCGCAGAATCTGGTGGAGGCGATAGGAGGTCATGTAGGAATTGCGTGCTGCCAGCTGCTGTTTCTCCTGCTCGACGTTAAACTCGCCTTCCTGTGTGTTCTTGGCGGTTGTCTTGACCATATAGACACCGGCTACTCCTGTCAGCGGGGCGGACACTTGACCGGCCTCTTGCGCCAGGGTGGCTCCGATGACTGCGGGCTCTGCGCCTTGGTTGCCGAAGCGGCTGGCAGCCAGTGTCACGTGCTCTGCTTTCAGCACCGGCACGCCCCAGATCTCAGCAGCCTCTTCGAGCGAGGTGGCGCCGTGGAGCTGGTCGATTATATAGTCGGCTTTCTTGCGGTTGGCGGCCTCGGCCGTCAGTTCGGCCTGCACCTCGCTGAAGGGACGGAAAGCCTCTTCGTTAACTTCGTTGAGCACAGCAACAACGAACTTATCACCGCACTCGAACACGTCGCTCACGTCACCCTCTTTGGCCTCGAAAGCCCAGCGCACGATAGCGCGGCTCGACTTGAGGTCGCCAATCTTATCGGCCGAGGATACCAGTCCGTATTGGGGATGTACCTGCATACCCTCGCGCTTGGCTGCCTCGACGATAGCGGTATCGGAGTTGTGAGCTACGATGAACTGCTTAGCCTGGTTGTAAAGCACAGAGTACGTGCGGCTCGACGGGTTCACTTGGCGTTCCAGGATGGCCAGTTTGACCTTCGGTGTAGCGGGGCTGATGTCGAGTATCTCAAAGGTCTGCTCGCCCATCCCCTGCTCTACTGTGAAGCGCTCGCCGCGCTTGCCATGCAGCGCTTTCTCGGCGATATTCTGGGGCAGCACTTCGGCACGCACCCATCCGATTTCGGCATCCTCCTGTCCTTCCGCCATGGCAATAGCCTTCAGTTCGACGCTGTCGGGCAGGCTGTAGCCGCAATCCATTATGCGCGCGATAGAATAGGTGTTGTCCGCAAAGGATATGTCCGTGCAGTCGCCCACCTTGGCGCCCTTGGCGAACGCAAACTCCTTGTATTGCGCAGGCACGGTCGTCTCGGAGTAGTCGCGTCCGTCATACATGCGGTCGCTGTTCACGTTGACTACCAGTGCTATCTCATCCGTGGTACGGAACTGCTGCTCCAGGCTCAGAATCAGCTGCTGTGCCTCGGCAAAGTCCTGCTCGGAGGGCACGATGGGGAACTCGATATACGACAGCGAACGGTTGGGCGTCTGCTTATAGAGAGGCTTGCGCTCGTTGTAAATCTTCTTGGCGTCAGAGGTCGAGACGCTTACCAGCGAGTCAGCCACTGCATAATAAGGACGGAAGACGTAGTCTGCTTCAGCCGATTGCATACGGGCGTCAAACGCGTACTTGGCATCGAGGCTGTTGGGCTTAATCAGGCTCTGCACGAGGGCATTATACTTGCCCTGCAGGGTGTTCAGGCGGACCACCTTCTCCCAATAGAGCCAATAGCGCTTATATTGCGCCATCTGCTCCTCCATCTCGGGAGTGACATCCTCGTTTACAAACAGTTGCTCATAGAAGCGGAGCAGGTTCTCGCGGCTGAACTGACCGTCTGCCCCGGCAAAGATACGACGCGAAGTAATGTTCTGGTCGGGTTTCTCGCCGATGCAGAGGTTGGACAACTCGTCCACCGTGACCGTCATGCCGATTTGGGCGGCCTGCTGGTTCAGGATATTCTCCTCAAGCAGGAGCTCCCATGTCTGGTTGCGGATGTAGGCAGCCATCTCCTCGTCGAAGTCGGAGCGGCCGTATTCAATCTTATAGACGTCCTCTAACTGCTCGCGAGCGGCCTCATATTCCGTGTAGTGAATGTCTTTGCCATTGACGGAACCGATGTTTTCGCGGTCACGATTGAAGAAACTGCTGCCTGAGTTCAGGAAGTCGCCCAGGATGAAAGCCAACATGGCCAGTCCCACTATAACCAGCAGGAGTACACCATGATTACGAATTTTTTGTAATGTTGCCATTTTATTAAGTGTGTTTAGTATTTATTTTCCATTTGGACCGAGGTCGGGGGACTACATGCCATAGTCCATACCAAAAAGCGTGCAAAGTTACAAATAAAAAATGACATAGGCAAATTTTTCTGCATTTTGATGCAAAAAATATAAAAAGACAAGATTATACGGGAAATAAAAAAGAACAACCCGGGACGTGCTGTCCGGGTTGTTTTGTGTGTGTTGCGGGGATGCGAATAGTGGCAATGTTCGTTCCTTTCCCACACTTCGCAATGACGCAACGAACTGATTAATTGTTGAATTTGTAGCGGACGCCGATTTGTACTCCGCCCCACAGGCCGTTGTAGTTGTAGCCGAGGCCTTTGCCGTCGAAGTCACACAGGCCGAGCGAGGGACGCCAATCCAGAGAAAGCTGGAAGGGGAACCAGAAATCATATTCGATGCCCACATGTGCAGCAACGCCGCCATACCAACCGCCTTGGTAGGAGTTGAGCGGGAAGATGAAACCGCCGCTGGCGCCGACACCCATGTACCAGTGCCACTCGCCCACGTTGTTCCAGGGGACAGGGGCATTGAAGGGGTCAATCCAGTCGTAGGTGACATGACCACCTGCGCCGATACCCGATTGGATGGGCAGGATGACGTTGGCCGCCACGTCCAACATGTTGCTTTCACCGAAGCCGTGTTGGTAGGACAGCGACGACCACGGACCTATGTTCACACCGACGGCGCGAGGCTGTGCCAGCGCCACGGTCAGGCTCGCAAGAGCCATACATGCAATAAGAAAAACTTTTTTCATAATACAAAATTGTTAAACTAAAATTATATTACTAATACCATAAAATACAGTCTTTTACGGACGCCCTCCCGAACAGCCGGCCGCTTATTCGGGACGCGTGCCGAACTCCTCGTCGCCAATCTTGACGTAGGACACGTCCTTTATGCCCGTAATGCCCATGTATTCCGTGCGTTTGCCGTAGAGCAGGACGAGTTGGCCGAGGTGCTCGGGATGGTCCTTCAGGTTGACGCCGTTGCGCACCTTGCCCACGGGGAACTGGATGGGCGCCATCTGCGCTATATCCGTCTCGCCCGGCTTGTCTGCCAGCACGATGTTGTTCGCCTTGAACGGAGCGGAGGTCTTGAGTGAGGTCACCGTCAGCGAGTCTTGAGTCTCGTTCGCACCGATGATATATCCTTGAACATAAGCGGATTGCTCTTTTCTTGTGCCCAGTTTAATCAGGTCTCCGATGGTATACGGCGACTCAAACGTGCCCTGTCCGATAGTCTCAATGACCGGCTCTTTCCACGTTGTCGAATACAGGTAGCCTGTGTTGTATGCCGTCTCGGACGTGCCGTTATACACCGTCAACTTGGCGCAGACAACCACCACATTGCCCACTTTTATCTGGTCCGAACTCTCGAAATCCTTGTTACCCAGGCCCTTGATGCGGTAGCAGTACAGCTGGTCCGGTATCGGTGCAAAGATGTTGTCGCCGATATAGCACTCGCAGGTCGTGCCGGGGAGCGTCTGGATGCGGCATACGACACCTTTTATATAATAGGTCTCGGCGGACGTCTTCCCCGACCCCAGCGTGCGACATATATCCAGCGCCTCTTTCACGGTGATGGCATTGGCCGGAACATTCAGTCCCGACGCGTCGTCCGTGATGTCCACCATCTCGCGGTCGCCGAGGTTCTGACCGTTGTCGCCCGGAGCATTGATGTACGGATCCTCTTTGCATCCCCACAGGGTTATACCCGCTGTCAGCAGGCAGATAATGAGAGCCTTCTTGGTCTTCATAACATGAGTTGGATTAAAATATTGCTGCAAAGTTACAAAAAATCCCTGACCTACACAAATAAAATCGCTATTTTGTCATTTTTTTAGCGAAAATATTTTGTCGGATGCAAAAAAAGTTGTACCTTTGCAACGCTTTTTACGGGTAGGGCTAATTATGCGCACGCAAGAAGCACTACTATTTGATTACTTACTTAACAAGGAGGAAACAACTATCGCAACTGAAAATGGGCCCAAGCCGATGCGGCGTGGACGAGTAGAAAAAGAGTACCCCAACCGAATCAATGACAAGATTCTTGGTGTGTACGAAGTGCGCCTGGTCGGCGACAATGTAGAGCAAGGTATCTACACCTATCAGCAGGCTATGCACATAGCCGATGAACAGAACCTGGATCTTGTGGAAATCTCTCCCAATGCCGAACCGCCGGTATGCCGAATCCTCGACTACCAGAAGTTCCTGTACCAGAAGAAACGCAAGGAAAAGGAGCAGAAAGCCAACTCCGCCAAAGTGGTAATCAAGGAGATACGATTCGGACCGCAGACCGACGACCATGATTATAACTTCAAGCTCAAGCACGCCCAGGAGTTCCTCAAGGACGGCAACAAGGTCAAGGCCTACGTCTTCTTCCGCGGACGAAGCATCGTCTTCAAGGAGCAGGGCGAACTCCTACTCGCACGATTCGCTAATGACCTCGCCGAATTCGGAAAGGTCGAAGCCATGCCTAAACTCGAAGGCAAGCGAATGATTGTCAACATCGCACCTAAGAAATAACAACTATCCGAGGGCCACTATGGCTGCCTGAGGAGGTATTTATTAACCATATTAAACAACAAACAAAATGCCAAAAATGAAAACTAATTCCGGTGCAAAAAAGCGCTTCACGCTTACCGGAACCGGTAAAATTAAGCGTAAACACGCTTACAAGAGTCACATTCTGACTAAGAAAACGAAAAAGCAGAAGCGTAACCTGACTCACGTAACCTTAGTAGACGGATCCAACCTCCGCTCCGTGCGCGAGATGCTGTTGCTCCGTTAAGTATTAACCACCAAAAAACGTAGAACACTATGTCAAGATCAGTTAATCACGTTGCTTCTCGCGCACGCCGCAAGAAGATTATGAGCCTCACAAGAGGCAACTTTGGTGGCCGTGCTAACGTCTGGACCGTCGCCAAGAACACATGGGAAAAAGGCTTGCTCTATGCCTACCGTGATCGTAAGAACAAGAAACGCACCTTCCGCGCACTGTGGATTCAGCGTATCAACGCTGCCGCACGCCTCGAGGGATTGAGCTACAGCCAGTTGATGGGAGCGCTCAAGAAAGCCGAAATCACCATCAACCGCAAGGTCCTCGCCGACCTCGCCATGAACCAGCCGCAGGCGTTCAAGGCAATCGTCGACCAGGCTAAAAAGTCGCTCTAAGAATAGACTCTTCGACATAAACGGAGGATTGGCTCGGTCATTCCTCCGTTTATTAGTACTATCCGCCTACCCCGCTCCGCATAACCTCGGTTCCCGCTCCGTACCCAACCCGACCGACACATCGCCTCACCTGGGACGCGGGCGGCTCGCCCGCGAATGATGCAAGTAAGACAACCCGTACCGTTCCCGACGGCACACCGACGGCTGACCGACGGCAGAGAGGAGTCCCACCCGTACCGTTCCCGACGGATCTCCGACGGATCTCCGACGGATCTCGGTACCTTCATAGGTCTATGAGGTAGGACGAGCCTATGTCGCAAAACATATAAACCCAATCATACAAGAACCCCTTTCAATGAAAAAACTTCTCATTATGGCTTTAGCCGCTTTATCGCTCACCGCTGTCTCGGCGGCCGAGACGAACCCATTCTTCAATTATCGCAATTGGAAAACGCCCCACGGCACCTACCCCTTCAACGAAATCAAGCCCGAGCATTATATGCCTGCTTTTGAGGAAGGTATGCGACAGGGGTTAGCCGACATCGACGCCATCGTCAACAACCCCGCCGAACCGACCTTCGCCAACACCATCGAGGCCTACGAGCGCTCCGGCGAACTGCTCAGCATCGTCTCCGGATGCTTCTACAACCTCACCCACAGCGAGACCACGCCCGAACTCCAGGAGATAGAGATGGCCCTCTCGCCCAAGATGTCCGAGTACAGCGCCACTATCCGCCTGAACGAAGGACTCTTCGCGCGTATAAAAAAGGTGTATGACAACCGCGCCAACCTGCGCCTCAACAAAGAGCAGCAGAAGCTCTTGGAGGACATCTACGACTCGTTCGCCAACAACGGCGCCAACCTCTCCCCCGAGGACAAAGCCACCTACCGCGAACTGAGTGCGCGCCTCTCGCAACTCACGCTCACCTATGGCCAGAACGTGCTCAAGGCCACCAACGCATGGACCATGCTCATCACACGCGAGGAGGACCTCGCCGGACTCAATGACGACACCAAAGCCATGCTGGCCGACAAGGCACAGAAAGCCGGGCTGCAAGGATGGCTGCTCGACCTGCGCCCCACGACCTATATACCCGTCATGCAGGACTGCGCCAACCGCGATGTGCGCCGTGAGTTATACACGGCCTACAGCAGCCGCTGCGTCGGAGGGCCGTTCGATAACACACAGGTTATCATGGACATCGTCAACACCCGACTCCAACTCGCGCAGCTCTTCGGCAAGAAGAACTACGCCGAGAAATCTCTCCACAAGACCATGGCCGAGACTCAGGAGCGCGTCTATTCCCTACTCGACCAACTGCGCGACAGCTACCTGCCCGTAGCGCGTCAGGAGGCGGCCGAGCTGCAGGAGTATGCCAAGTCCCAAGGGCTCTATGCCACACTTCAGCCGTGGGACTGGAGTTACTACAGCAAGAAACTCAAGAACGAGAAGTACTCCATCTCCGATGACGACCTCCGTCCCTACTTCCCGCTCGACAGAGTCATCGACGGCGTCTTCGGACTGGCCAAGCGTCTCTACGGCGTCACCTTCAAGGAAAACAAAGAAATTCAGGTCTATAACCCCGAGGTGCGTGCTTATGAGGTGTTTGACGCCAAGGGTAAGTATGTCGCTGTCTATTATGCCGACTTCCACCCGCGCGAGGGTAAACGCGGGGGCGCTTGGATGAACGACTTCCAGCCCCAGTATATGCGCGGCAAGAAAGACCACCGCCCGCACATCGTCAATGTGATGAATTTCACAAGACCTGTGGTGTCCGAAGCCGCAGGCGAGAATTTCTCAGGTCAGACCAAACCCGCCCTGCTCACCTATGACGAGGTGCGCACCTTCCTCCACGAGTTCGGACATGGCCTGCACGGCATGCTCACACGATGCCAATACGCATCACTATCCGGTACCAATGTGCCCCGCGACTTCGTCGAGTTGCCCAGCCAGTTCAACGAGAACTTCATCGACGAGAAGGAGTTCCTCGACACCTTCGCCCGCCACTATCAGACCGGCGAAGCCCTCCCGCAGGAGTTGCTCGACAAGATGCACGCCTCGCAGACCTATCACGCCGCCTATGCCTGTGTGCGCCAACTCAGCTTCGGATACCTCGACATGGCATGGCACACGCTGGAGCAACCCTTCACCGTGCCCGCGGACCTCACCACAGAGGAGGCGGTCCTCCGCTTCGGCAACGAGGCCATGGCGCAGGTAGCCCTCATGCCCGACGTGCCCGGCACGCAGATGGAGACGGCCTTCACGCATATCTTCTCCGGAGGCTATGCCGCAGGCTACTATAGCTATAAGTGGTCCGAACTGCTCGACGCCGATGCCTTCTCCGTCTTCAAGCAGGCGGCGCAGAAGCGCGGGGGCACTATCTTTGACAAGAAGTCGGCCGACCTCTTCCGCAAGAACATCCTCGAGCGCGGTGGTACGGAGAATGTCATGGAGCTCTACAAGCGTTTCCGTGGCGGCGAGCCCACCATCAACGCCCTCCTGGAGCGTGACGGCATCAAAGCCCTCGTCCTACAATAATCGCCGGGATGAAGCGGGAAAGCGCACCGAGAAAGACAAACGGAATTGTCTTTCGAGGAGTCAGTGCGCGGCGCGAGCGCGAGGAGTCCCCACTCCGAGCGCATAGAAATCCTTATTGTGCGGGGGATAAAAAGACTCCGGCTTGTCATCTTGGATGACCGGAACGCTGCAAGCGCCACCACCGAGCGACAGATAACAGTTATAGAGTCTCTTTTAACTCTATTGCAACTACTTAAACACACCAAGCGCAGCCACACGGCTGCGCTTGGTGTTTAGAACAGAGACTGCGGGCAGTCTTTATTTCAGCAATATCTCATTGCTTTTTGCTCTTATTTTAGATATACATCCCATACATTCCCACTGCAATCCGTAAATGTCCCAACAAGTGTATATGAGGATCCGCTCGCTCCTAGAATGAAGAATAAAACAAGCTCCAAATGGTCTGTAAAGGTGATATCTATGATACTAAATATAGACATAATAGCAATAAATGCCGGTATTAATAAGATAAAGAAAGCACCTATGTCCTTAAAAGTAGATATCACAATAGATATACAGAGCATTAGATTAAAAGACACCAATAAGACTACAGGGATGATGCTCAAGAGCATCCAGCCCCACCCCACGACACTTGGCCATAACATATAGAAAGGTTGTGCCATAAAGTGTAGATAGGCATATTCCATAATGATACCAATCCAGACCAATGGGGTGAACACTTTCAAGCCTATAGCTATAATTAGTAATCCGCCTATATAAAATACGAACCACCAATGGTTTGTAAACGACCAATTGTAAAAAACGGTGTCAAATGCATTGTTAATATAATCACTGCCGGACTCATACTGATACACTAACCATTCAACGGACTTTTTTACAAAAGAGCGGTCTTTTTCTGCCTTTTTGGCCTTTTTAGCAAGAATCCTCTCGCTTTGAAGTTCTTTAGAGGAAGGCATGTTCAAAATTGGACATTGCGAATCTTGAAAGCATATATCATATGTTTTGCTTTTAGAATGATATATTACATCCATACGGATTGGTGCCTTCTCCTCATAAAACTTACGCTCCTTTTTGTTTAAGTCTTCATTCAAAAAGTTTTGCTCCAAAAAGAACGTGTAATCAATATTCCTGTTTATGAACTTTACGCCCCCCAGATACCGTGAACGAATGGAAGAATATCCCTTTTTCCAAACAAAAACATTTGCAGTAATCATGCCATGTTCTTTATGGAAGTTAACGGACACCGTATGTCCATCTTCTAAGGGGACGTTCACTACTTCATTATATGGTCCATGTGAGCGCAACCCGCACCCTGTCATAGACAATGAGACTAATAAAAATAGCAAAATTCGCTTCATCATAATGAATCCAAGAAAGACAGTTTGGTTTTCAAGTAAGTACGTATCAGCTTCTTATCCACATCCTTCTCCTCTACTTCTTCGTTCTCGCGGAAGACATAATTGTCACAGATTCTACATGAACAATGGTGGTCGTAGTATTTTTTCTCTTTGGTTATCTCATACTCATAATAGCGATAGGTGATATATACTCTCTTAGAGCTACCAACCTCCCTCTCCGCTACCACTTGGTCGTTTTTGTCAAGGAGTTGTTCTATGTCCTTCGTAATCTCCGTATCTCTGCGCACTTCTTCTCCACGCTCATCGACATTATATTTCTCATATTCTACGTGATTCAGCGTTTTCTTGTCCAAGTTGATAAATCCCACATTGAGGCATTGTTCACATCGTTGGCGCACGGTGTACCTTGCTATTCCGCTTCCGACGACAATCATGCTAAGGAGAATGGTAACGGTCATAAACGAGCCATGCTCAATCAGGAATAGCGGCATGTAGAAATAGGCGCTACATATAATTAGGACGACGAAGAGAAGCGTTACTGCTATGTTACTCCAACGTCTGAATAACAGATGAAGGGGATAAATCAGCAGAAGAATCACTATCAAGGGGTTGCATATAATGATTCGCCAATATAGTGCGAGAATAACGGCAATAACAATGAGAATCAGTTTCGCCGGGATTCGGAATATCCACCACCAATTATCCAGTACAATTCCCGGACGCGGAATCATCGGTTTATCCCAATGGATATGGAAGAAAGGAGTTGTATATAGCAACTCAGCCCAAGGGGTGGCACGCAGCCATTTTTTATTCCCTGCGAACGGGGCTTCTTTAAAGGACTGTATCGCGACGGCACTATCATTGACATAGCATACTGTGGGAACAAGCGGGTTGAGGCCATCCCACATACGCAACTGGTACGTGGCATAGAGTGTGTCTCCACTAATGGCACAACTTAACGCCGGCCAGTAATTCAACTCATTGGCTGCAAAGGAACGACCGAGGTATTGGTCCTCCATCTGTTTCTTCCCGATATTGATGAAATAATCCTCGTATAATTCATGTTCATCCATATCAGGACGACCTGTAATAGTCTTCCAATCTTTTATCTCGAATATACCGACGATACCTCTCTCTCCATTCTCCGTCTCCACCCACATATCCCTACTGCCATCGCATCCTAAGGCCTTGACCTTTTCCCCGTCCTTTAGGATACGATGAACATAGGGAACAGCGGTTCTCAACTCAACCGGTTTTTTCAGGTAATCACTCGAAATATACGCCTCTACGGGCTCCGGAAGATAGGATGTAGAGCCATACTGGTAATAAGTCAGTGCCCCGGCTGCAGCCAATAAGAGCACGATTATTATGTACCACTTGATACTTATTCTAAAGGGATAGTTTTGCTTATCTTCCATATGTTAGATGAACTGTCTGTTTAATATTTATTGCAGATCTTCTATGTCTTATTTCAGCAATTGCCCTTGTGTCGTAAAGGTCTTGCCGTCGCGGAGGATGTAGAGCACGCCGTCGCGCAGCACCTTTGTACATTGTACATCGTCCCTTTGTACATCCTCTACGCCTTCGGGGTCTTCCGGCCGGTCAGAGGGCGCAGTGCCTTTGGTGGTGAAGGTGGCGGAGAACATGTCCAGTGTCAGCTCGGAGGCGTCCTTGGCGGTCAGACGCAGGCTGTAGTGGCTGCCCTCGTCTAGACCGGTGACCACGAAGCGGAAGCCGTTGACGCTGCCGAAAGCAGGCGCTTGTGCCCCGTCCGTTGCAGCAGGCGTCATGTGTACCCGCTCGGCGCGCATGGCGGGCGCGTGTGACATACCGAAGTTGATGCCGATGAGGTGTCCCTCGCCGTCGAAGATGAGCGAGCAGAAGATGTCGCCGTTGTTGTCGCGGACATCCAGGTCATAAGAGTCGGCGTTTGTCACCTCGGGCCATGTCATGACAGCCGTTGTCTCCTCCGGTTCTACCTGTACGTTATTGACGGCAATGTCCTCCACCCGCTCGGCACTCTTCACCTGCAGGTCAAACTCGGACCAGTACTCGTCCCGCTGGTAGAAACGGAGGCGCGGCTCCGGCACATAGACAGGCACATAGCTCTTGTTGCCGATATTGGCGAAGCTCAAGGCTGTCAGGTCGATGACGCGCTCGGCATAGACGGTGATGTCCTCGATGCGCTTGCAGCCGGCAAAGGCATTGTCGCGGATATCGCGCATGCCGGTGCCAAGCGTGATATGTGCGATGTCCGAGCAACCGGCAAAAGCACCCTCGCCGATGGTCTCTAACGTGTTGGAGGTGACGAGGTCGGTCAGACGGTCGCAACCCGCGAAGGCGCTGTCAGCGACAGCCGTCACGGCAAAAGTCATTCCGCGGTAGGTCACTGTGGCAGGCACCGCCAGCGAGGTTATGCGGGCGTAGCTGTTCCCCTCATGGTCCAGTGCTGCCGTCAGCTCCTCGCGGTCGTAGATATAGTACAGCCCCTCCACCTCATCACGTGTGTACTGCACCGTGATAGTCATATCGGCAGTGACGTGCGAGAAGTCCTGGTCATAGCCCGAGAAGGTATATCCGAAGCGGTCTGTCACGGAGGACATGGTGTCCGCCGCCAA
The DNA here is from genome assembly GCA_017483945.1 of Paludibacteraceae bacterium. Taxonomy (GTDB): domain Bacteria; phylum Bacteroidota; class Bacteroidia; order Bacteroidales; family Paludibacteraceae; genus Colicola. The sequence goes on from JAFUUE010000059.1 coordinate 39,092, forward strand.
GCCGTGCTCTACAATCTGCTCGGCAAGCACCACTCCTGCCGCATCGCAGAACGTAACCCGATAGGTGTTGATGGCATACTGCGCCGTCACCGTCATATCCGATGTGACATTTGAGAAGTCCACATCCCAACCGATGAAGTGATAACCCTCCACCTCCGGCGCCTCTGGTGCCGTTGCAGCAGAGAGTGTCTCCACCTCTTGCACAACTATGCAATTACCATCTTTATCAAGGAAAGACACTTTATGAGCATCAAATGCCTCTATAGAAGGAAAATACTGCGCCCACTCGCTATTTTGATAGGTAGAAATAGCTTTATAGGGAACTCGTAATACGCACAGTTCCGAAAATATGTGGAACGTATTTTTTTTTAACGTCGGCGGGGTCATTGCCTCGCAAGTGACAGAGGTTAGACTGCTACAACCCAAGAAAGCATCACTCCCAATGCTTGTCACACTATTTGGGATGGTGACAGAGGTTAGACTGCTGCAACCATAGAAAGTCCCATATCCAATACTTGTCACACTATTCGAGATGGTGATGGAGGTTAGACTGCTGCAACCATAGAAAGCCTCATATCCAATACTTGTCACACTATTCGAGATGGTGATGGAGGTTAGACTGCTGCAACCACAGAAAGCCCCGCCTCCAATGCTTGTCA
>JAFUUE010000060.1 GCA_017483945.1 Paludibacteraceae bacterium
CCGCGCCCGCCTGGGACGCGGGCGGCTCGCCCGCGATTGCGTCTTCAGACGCAGTTTTTCCGTCTCGGTCACAGACCGCGCCCTCATGGCTCTCCGCCCCACCTGGGACGCGGGCGGCTCGCCCGCGAGCGCGTCTGCAGACGCGTCCTCATCGACCGCGCCCAACCTCCCGCTTCGCACCTACACCGCCCCCGCCAAAGCCCGTGCAATCGGGGAGCTTTCTCGCGTGATTAACGCGTGATTAACGCGTGATTAACGCGTGATTCGCCTACCGTCTCCATGACAAATAGGGATTCCACGCAAAAAAAAATGGGCCATACCCGACCACAAAATGCACATAACTCTTGCATATATGCATTTTTTGTTGTATCTTTGCATCGGTATTGCGCGGACCGCGCTACCCTCTTAACCGGTAATTGCAACAAAAACAATTAAATCTAATACATTATGGCTAAAGTTTATCAAGCATCCGAGATTAAGAACATCGCCTTCATGGGCGGTAGCGGCTCGGGAAAAACCACCCTGATTGAGAGTATGCTCTACGAATGCGGCGTGATTAAGCGCCGCGGTAGCATCGAGACGAAATCCACTGTCTGCGACTATTTCCCCGTTGAGAAGGAGTACGGATACTCCGTCTTCTCCACCGTGTGCAACATCGAGTTTGCAGGCAAGAAACTGAATATCATCGACTGCGCCGGGTCGGACGACTTTGTCGGCGGTACAATCACTGCCCTGTCCGTATGCGACGCATCGGCTATTCTGCTGAGCGCAAACAACGGCGTAGAGGTCGGCACACGAAACCAGTTCCGTTACGCCGAGGAACGCAAGCAGCCCGTTGCCTTTGTTATCAACAAACTGGACCACGAGAACGCCAATTTCGAGCAGGCTTATGAGCAGTTGCGCGAGTTCTTCGGCAACAAGGTCACCCTCCTCCAATACCCCCTCAACCAAGGCACCGGCTTCAACAGCATCATCGACGTGCTGAAGAATAAGATGCTGGTCTGGAAGCCGGAAGGCGGCGCTCCTGAGTACAAGGACGTGCCCGAAAGCGAGAAAGCACGCGTAGAGGAGCTTCGTGCTGCCCTGTGCGAGATGGCCGCCGAGGCTAACGAGGACCTGATGGACAAGTTCTTCACCGAAGGCACACTCAGTGAGGACGAGACGCTGCACGGTCTGCAGGCCGTCTTCTCATCCTGCGACTTCTACCCCGTCGTATGTACCTGCGGTCTGCGCGACATGGGCGCACGTCGTCTGATGGAGTTCCTCGGCGAGATGACACCCAGCGTCGCCGACGCTCCCCAACCGAAGACCCAAGCGGGTACTACCGTAGCTCCCGACGAGAACGGCCCTGCCAGCCTGTTCATCTTCAAGACCTCTGTAGAACCCCATATCGGCGAGGTCAACTACTTCAAGGTGATGTCCGGCGTTATCCGCCCGGGCGACGACCTGGTCAACATGGATCGCGGCACGAAAGAGCGTATCTCTCAGCTCTATAGCGTAGCCGGAAGCATCCGAGTGCCGGTGGACGAGGTGAAAGCCGGCGACATCGCTGCTACCGTCAAACTGAAAGACAGCCGCACCGGTAACACGCTCAACAACAAGGACTGCGACTTCCTGTACGAGAAGATTCAATATCCGGCGCCCAAGTACCGCCGTGCCATCCGCCCCGTCACCGAGGCCGACAGCGAGAAACTATCCGCCCTGCTGACCCGTATGCACGAGGAGGATCCGACATGGCTCATCGAGCAGTCGAAAGAACTCAAGCAGACCATCGTCAGCGGTCAGGGTGAGTTCCACCTCCGCACCCTGAAATGGCGCCTCGAGAACAACGACAAGATGATGGTCGTCTTTGAGGAACCGAAGATTCCTTATCGCGAGACCATCACCAAAGCCGCCCGTGCCGACTACCGCCACAAGAAGCAGTCCGGTGGTGCAGGCCAGTTCGGTGAGGTCCACCTGATTGTGGAGCCTTACGTAGAAGGCGAGCCCGTGAAGGAGACCTATAAGTTCGGCAACCAGGAGTACAAGATTTCCGTCAAGGACACCCAGGAGATTAACCTCGAATGGGGCGGCAAACTGGTGCTCATCAACTCGATTGTGGGCGGTGCTATCGACGCACGCTTCATCCCCGCTATCCTGAAGGGACTGATGGACCGCATCGAGCAAGGCCCGCTGACCGGCTCCTATGCCCGCGACGTGCGCGTCATCATCTATGACGGTAAGATGCACCCCGTTGACTCGAACGAGATATCGTTCCGCCTGGCCGGCCGTAACGCCTTTGCAGAGGCCTTCCGCAACGCCAACCCGAAAGTGCTGGAACCGATATATGATGTAGAGGTATTGGTTCCGACGGAGCTGATGGGCGACGTGATGTCCGACATCAACAACCGCCGCGGCATGGTGCTGGGTATGACCACAGAGAAGCGCTTCACCAAGCTGCAGGCCCAGGTGCCCCTGAAGGAACTGTCCAGCTACAGCACGACCCTCTCGTCACTGACCGCCGGACAAGCTACCTTCACCATGCAGTTCCACAGCTACGAACTCGTGCCCGCAGACGTGCAGGAGAAACTCCTCAAGGAGTACGCCGAGTCTCAGGCCGAGGAGGAATAAGCCTCTTACGCATACAGAAAACAGACGGTATAGGCAACTATGCCGTCTGCTTTTGCAAAAAAAAGGCGCAACTATTGCATATATGGCATTTTTATTGTAACTTTGCACTCAAATAGCAAACTAACAACAACACTATGGCAACACAAGAAGAAACCTTCAAGAAAATGGTTGCTCACTGCAAGGAATACGGCTTCGTCTTCCCGAGCAGCGAGATATACGACGGACTGGGCGCCGTGTATGACTACGGTCAGAACGGTGTCGAACTCAAGAACAACATCAAGCAGTACTGGTGGCAGTCAATGACCCTGCTCCACGAGAACATCGTGGGTATCGACGCCGCCATCTTCATGCACCCGACGACCTGGAAAGCATCCGGCCACGTGGACGCGTTCAACGACCCGCTCATCGACAACCGAGACAGCAAGAAGCGCTATCGCGCTGACGTGCTCATCGAAGACCAACTGGGTAAGATTGAGGAGAAAATCAACAAGGAGGTGGAGAAAGCCGCCAAGCGCTTCGGCGAAGCCTTCGACGAACAGAAATACCGCGAGACCAACCCCCGCGTGCTGGAGCATCAGGCCCACTGGGACGCCCTGCATGAGCGCTACAGCAAAGCCATGAATGCCATGGACTTGGACGAACTCAAGCAGATTATCCTGGACGAGGAAATCGTATGCCCCATCAGCGGCACACGCAACTGGACGGACGTGCGCCAGTTCAACCTCATGTTCTCCACCGAGATGGGCTCGACGGCCGACGGCGCGATGAAGATATACCTCCGCCCGGAGACGGCGCAAGGCATCTTTGTCAACTTCCTGAACGTCCAGAAGACCGGCCGCATGAAGATACCTTTCGGTATCGCACAGATAGGCAAAGCCTTCCGCAACGAGATTGTGGCACGCCAGTTCGTGTTCCGTATGCGTGAGTTCGAGCAGATGGAGATGCAGTTCTTCGTGCGCCCGGGCGAGGAACTCAAATGGTTTGAGCACTGGAAACAGTTCCGCCTCCGCTGGCACAAAGCGCTCGGTCTGGGCGACGAGAAATACCGCTTCCACGACCATGAGAAGCTGGCCCACTACGCCAATGCCGCTACGGATATCGAGTTCCTCATGCCGTTCGGCTTCAAGGAGGTGGAGGGCATCCACAGCCGCACCAACTTCGACCTGAGCCAGCATGCCAAATTCAGCGGCAAGAAGATGGAGTACTTCGACCCCGAACTCAACCGGTCCTACACGCCCTACGTCATCGAGACGAGTATCGGTGTGGACCGTATGTTCCTCAGTGTCATGTGCTCAGCCTACAAAGAGGAGCAGCTCGAAGGCGGCGACACCCGCGTGGTGCTCGGCCTGCCCCCCGTGCTCGCACCCGTCAAGGCCTGCGTCATGCCGCTGGTCAAGAAAGACGGCCTGCCCGAGAAAGCCCACGAGATTATGGACATGCTCCGCTTCGACTTCAAGACGACCTACGACGAGAAAGACAGCATCGGCAAACGCTACCGCCGTCAGGACGCCATCGGCACACCCTTCTGCATCACCGTGGACCACGACACACTCAATGACAACTGCGTCACTGTACGTTACCGCGACACCATGCAGCAGGACCGCATCCGTATCGAAGACCTGCATGCCCTCATCGCCAAGGCTGTGGACATGAAAGAACTGCTTAAGAAGATTGTATGACAAAGCGAGTATTATGCATTGCAGGACTGCTCTTCGCAGTCCTGCAATGCGTATCAGGACAAATCATAGACCCCGAATGGGCGGCGCAGCAGCAACTGGCCCCCGATGACTCCACATGGCAGGCCGACGTGGAACGACTGACCCTGTTGGACACCACCATCGTATATAAGATAAACAAGGAGCAAGAGATACCCGTCAAAGTGCGCCGACCGGGCAAACTCTTGCCACAGAAAGAGAAAGCCGCACGGGTATCAATCCTCTTTAGGAACAGTCTGAGTTGCACCTATGAGCGACCCTATGAAGAACTGAGCCGAGAACTGACAGCGTTGAGTCCCCGTCACATATACAACTGCCTCCTCGGCGATATCGTCGTCGTCCGCGTCCTGCTCCGACCCAATCGCGAGCCCTGCATCGTGGAGTTCGTGGACAATCTCAGCGCACGCTAAACCCAAAAACGAACACAAAAAATGCACATCACCCTTGCATATATCCTTTTTTTGTCGTAACTTTGTATCGAGAATATCTATTCACCCCCATAAATATCATTCACCATGGAGAAACCTTATGTACTCGGCCTCGATATGGGAGGCACCAACTCTGTTCTGGGCATCGTGGACGCCCGCGGACATGTACTCGCACGCACGTCTATCAAGACGCAGCAGTACACAGACATCAACGACTATATAGCCGCCCTCTATGACGAGGCGATGAAGATTATTGAGCCTGTCGGAGGCATCGAGATGTTCCGCGGCATCGGCGCCGGTGCTCCTAACGGCAATTACTATAGCGGCAACATCGAGATGGCTCCCAACCTGCCGTGGAAAGGTATCGTACCCTTCGCCCGACTCATGTCCGAGAAATTCGGCATCCCATGCCATGTCACCAACGACGCCAACGCGGCCGCTATGGGCGAGATGGTGTACGGCGCGGCCAAGGGCATGAAGAACTTCATCATGATTACCCTCGGCACCGGTGTCGGCAGCGGTATCGTCATCGACGGCAAGGTGGTCTATGGACACGACGGCTTCGCCGGTGAACTCGGACACACCGTCATCGACCGTACTCCCAATGCACGTATCTGCGGATGCGGCGGACGCGGACACCTCGAGTGCTACGCCTCTGCTACCGGCGTGGCGCGCACGGCCAAGGAGATTATCTCCACTACCACCAAGGACACCCTGCTCCGCAAACTGGACATTGACAACATCACCAGCAAGGACGTCTTCGATGCCGCAGAAGCCGGCGATGAGGTGGCTAAAGAAATCTTCGACTACACCGGCACATTGCTCGGCGAGAAATTCGCGGATTTCGTCACTTTCTCCGCACCCGAGGCCATCATCCTCTTCGGCGGCATGACCAAGTCGGGACACTGGATCATGGACCCCGTAGTCAAGTCGATGGAGGAGCACCTCATGCCCCTCTGGCGAGGCAAAGTGAAGGTGATGTTCTCCGACCTCAAGGAGGCTGACGCGGCCGTCCTCGGCGCTTCCGCACTCGCTTGGGAATAGCATAACTGCCTATAGCTCATGCGACTGCTCTACCAGTTCCCCACATGGCTGCAACGCCTCTACACGGGCGTCACGTGGCGCAAGAGTCCGTCATCGAAGGTCGTTTATCTGACCTTCGATGACGGTCCTATTCCGGAGGTGACACCGCAGTTGCTTGACATCCTGCGAGACAAGAACGTACATGCCACCTTCTTCATGGTGGGCGAGAACGCGGCACGCTATCCCGACCTGCTGGCACGCGTCCGGCGTGAAGGACATGCTGTCGGCAACCATACGTTCAACCATCTCAAGGGGACACGCACCGACACGCTGAGCTATATCGCCAACGTCGTCCGGGCCGACGAAGTGCTTCACACGATGCTCTTCCGCCCGCCATACGGACGAATGACCTGCGCACAGAAGAAGACGCTCCTCGAACAGGGCTACCGAATCTACCTCTGGGACGTCCTCACACACGACTACAACCCGCGCTACTCGGCCGAACAACTGCTGCAAATAGTGCAGAGATACACCCGCAACGGCAGTATCATCAATTTCCACGACTCCTTGAAGTCCGGAGACCGTATGCTGGCTGCCATACCGCAAGTGATTGATTACCTGCTCGCAGAGGGATATGCATTCGCCGTTCTCTAACCATATTGCCATCCTCGCATGCGTCCTGTCTATCGGGGCGTCTATGGCCTTGTCGTCTTGCGCCAACCGCGGCATCGGACCCCAAGGCGGACCGCGTGACTCCATTCCCCCCAAAGTGGTGCGCGAACTGCCCGAGAACGGCACCGTCAACTATCATGCCCCCACTGCCTCTGTCTGGTTCGACGAGTACATACAGCTCGACAATGTCGCTGATAACGTGCTCATCTCGCCGCCACAGCCGCGTACACCCGAAGTCAAAGCTATCGGCAAACGACTCACTATCCACTTCGCCGACTCGCTTCGGGACAGCACCACCTACACCATCCATTTCGGCAAGGCTATCTGCGACTATAATGAGAAGAATCCCCTCAACGGCTACGCCCTCTCTTTTGCCACCGGCTCCACCATCGACTCGCTGGAGCTCTACGGCCGGGTCATCAATGCCGAGGACCTCAATCCCGTGACAGGAGTCGTCGTCGGCATACACGACAACCTGGCCGACAGCGCCTTCTCCGCTGTCCCCTTCACACGCATCACGCGCTCCGACGAGCAGGGACTGTTCACCATACAGAATATACGCGCGGGCACATACCGGCTCTTTGCCCTCAACGACATCAGCCGCGACTACACCTACCAGCCCGGCGAGGCGCTGGCCGTGGACGACTCGCTGCTCACGCCCTACGCGCAGACCGTCATCGAGTATGACACCATCGCGCCCGACTCCGTCGTCGCGCAGCCCTACACGTATTTCTACCCCGACGCACGGACGCTCTGGTTCTATACCGAAGACAAACAACGCCACTACCTCCGGCGCACGCTGCGCGACGAACGTTACTGCTTCACGCTCCTCTTCGCCGCGCCGCAGGACAGCCTCCCGCTTATCCAACGACTCGACAGCGTCGCCCGCCCCCTGTTGCTGCAGCACAACGCCACGCGCGACACTCTCGTCTATTGGCTCACCGACTCGGCAGACATCATGCGCGACACCATACCGTTGGCTGTCACCTACTTACGCTCCGACTCGCTCTACAACCTCACCCCCGGCACCGACACGGTCTATGCCGTCTATCGTCAGCCCAGACTCAGCGAGAAAGCCCTCGAGAAGAAGCGGCGGGAGGAGCTGGAGCGACAGCTCGACATCCGAAGCAACGCCTCCCCCACCTTCGCCCTGAACGACACGTTGCGACTGACTTTCTCCGTCCCCGTTGACTCGCTCAACCTACAGGCCTTCAGCCTCTTCACACGTATCGACACCACCTACACTCCCCTGCCCTTCACCCTCATGCCCGCCGACAGCGCAAACATGCGCTACCTCGTGCTCTTCCCCGTCGAGTCACTCCGCCAATACGAACTGCGCATCGACTCCGCCGCATGCTACGACATCTACGGACACACCAACCGGGCCGCCAAGATACAACTCAAAGCACGCTCTATCGAGGAATATGCTACCCTCCGAGTCCGGCTGGCGCACCCGGAGCAGAATGCTGTCATACAGTTGCTTAGTGATGCCGATAAGCCCCTGCTGACCATGCCCGTGGACGACCGGGGCGAGGTCTTCTTCCGCTATCTGACACCCAAGACCTACTACCTCCGCCTCTTCATCGACCTCAACCGCGACGGACGATGGACGACCGGCGACCTCCTGCACCACCGCCAACCCGAGCCCGTCTGCTATTTCCCCGCCAAACTGACACTGCGCGCCAACTGGGACTTCGAGGAGACATTCGACCACCTCGCCCTACCACGCGAAGACAGTAAGCCACGCGATATAGTCAAACCTTTTGATCCGGCCAAGAAGCAATGAAACGACCCGCATGGCTCACCGGTTGGGGAGGACTCTTTCTCGTTGTAGGTCTGCTTGTTCAGCTCATCGCCTACCTACTCGCACCCACTACCCCGCTGGCCCTCTTGAGCGGCATGCTCGGCATCTGCTCCGTCGTCCTCTGCTCCCAAGGGAATATCTGGACCTTCCTCTTCGGATTCGGCCAGATTCTGACCTACGCATGGCTCTGTTGGCAGGAGCGTTTCTACGCCGGCATCGCCATGAACACTTTCTATTTCGTCTCCCAGTTCGTCGGCCTGTGGACCTGGTCGCAACGCCGGACGGCCGACTCCGAGCAGTCCGCCGGCAGTATCGCCACGCGCCGTCTCTCCCCGGCTCTCTTCGCATCTATCACGCTCATTAGCATCGCCTTATCCGTCCTCACGGGATGGCTCCTCTGCCGCTACACCGACGACTCGCAGCCATGGCTCGATGCCTTCACCACCGTACCCGCCATCGCCGCACAGATACTCCTCGTACTCGCCTATCGCGAACAGTGGTTCTACTGGCTCGCCATCGACATAGCCTACCTCGCACTCTGGATGCGCGCGGACAACTGGTCCATGGTCATGCAGTACGCCTTCTGGTGCATCAACTGCATCTACGGACTCCTCTCCTGGAACAGGCACATCGCCGCACCCGATTCTGCCTCTCAAGACCATTCATAACAACCTATAAAACTTATCTTTATGGAAAGCAAAGAACTACTCTCCACCCCCGAGGCCTTGGGCTCCTATTGCCAAATTTGCGAAGATGCTTGCGACCGCGCAGAGCAGATTCTGCAGGAACAAGAGGACCCAAGTGAGATTACGTCCCTCGCGCGGCAGGTCCTCTTCTATGCCACCTACTTGGCTCAGTTCGACCACCTGCTCAACGCCGCCTATCTCGCCACCAAACGGATGGCGGATTGTCTCTTTGACCATCCCCGCTTACTGCTTGAAATCAAGGAGTTGGAACTGGATGTCCTCTACGATGTCGAGGCACAGTCTCCCTATTCGATGTGTATCACCACCGACCTCCAAGCCGAGGTGGACCGCCTGCGTGCCAATATCCAAGCCGCCGACGAGGGGCGATTCGATGATATTGTCACCGACTCCCATCTTCGGCACGACCCCGTCGAGTGGACCAAAGCCTTTGAGGATGTGATAGATGAGGCCGAGCACCGAGCCTACGCCGCCCTCACCGATGTGCCCCGCGGAATGGGATTCTGCTTCGCCTATTGGCAGGCCCGTCGTCAGGCTCTCAGCGAACTTGGCATCGAGTGGCGCTCACCCGGAGCTATGAATCCGCATGTCTTGTTCGACTAAAAACTGCTCATTCTCAGCCGATTATGCCACACAGCAGGTGCTAAACGCCTGAAAATGAGGAGCGTTCTTTAGTGATTCTTTAGTGATTCTTTAGTGATTCTTTAGTGATTCTTAGGCGATTCATAGGTGATTAATAGGTTATTCGGGAAGCAATCTGGGATGCGAACGCGTCCTAAGACGCGTAGATGCGCACTTATCACAACACAGATTTGCATATTCCGAAAAAAAGTTGTACCTTTGTACCCTGTTACGCAAAGGCAATTCACAGTTAAGCACATAACAAGCAGAATCACATACACATATGGAAAGACGAGTACGGGTGCGCTTTGCACCCTCCCCAACGGGGGCACTACACATCGGCGGCGTACGCACCGCATTATATAACTACCTCTTTGCACGACGCCACGGAGGAGACATGCTCCTGCGTATCGAGGACACCGACTCCACACGCTTCGTGCCCGGAGCTGAACAGTATATCATCGAAGCCCTCGACTGGCTGGGCATCCGCATTGACGAGGGGATATGCATGGACGCACCGAACGGCAAAGGCGACCACGGACCATACCGCCAGAGCGAACGACGCGTTATCTACCACCGCTATGTCCGCCAACTGCTCGACAGCGGACATGCCTATATCGCCTTCGACACGCCCGAAGAACTGGAGCAGAAACGTGCACAGATACCTAACTTCCAGTATGATGCACGCACACGCGGGCTGATGCGCAACTCCCTCACTCTCCCCGCCGACGAGGTACAGCGTCTCCTGAACGAGGGCCGTCAGTACGTCGTGCGCTTCCGCATCGAACCCGACGAGGACGTACATGTCCACGACCTCATCCGAGGAGAAGTCGTCATCAACAGCAACATACTCGACGACAAGGTCTTATATAAATCGGCCGACGACCTCCCCACCTACCACTTGGCCAACATCGTGGACGACCATCTCATGGAGATAACACACGTCATACGCGGCGAGGAATGGTTGCCCAGCGCACCGCTGCACGTCCTGCTCTACCGCGCGTTCGGATGGGAGGACACCATGCCGCAGTTCGCGCACCTGCCCCTTCTGCTCAAGCCCGACGGAAACGGCAAACTGTCCAAACGCGATGGCGACCGGCTCGGTTTCCCCGTCTTCCCCCTGGAGTTCCATAACGAGAAAGACGGCACCGTCAGCAGCGGTTACCGCGAGAGCGGATACTACCCCGAAGCCGTCATCAACTTCCTCGCACTCCTCGGGTGGCATGCCACGGGCGACCGCGAAATCTATAGCATGGACGAACTCATACGCGACTTCTCGCTCGACCGGGTCAGCAAGTCCGGAGCCAAGTTCGACTATGAGAAAGGCAAGTGGTTCAACCATCAGTACCTCATGCTCCGTCCCGATGACCAACTGGCTCGGGAGTTCCTCCCCGTGCTTGATGCACACGGCATCGCACGCGACATCTACCCCATGCCCGTCATCGAACATATTGTTGGCCTCATGAAGGAGCGCGTCAACTTCGTGAGCGAACTATGGGACCAGTGTGACTTCTTCTTCCGCGCACCCGACGAGTACGACGAGAAATCACTCAAGAAACGCTGGAAAGAGGACAGCCCGCGCCATATCACCGAGCTGCTCGCCCTGCTCGAACAGCAGGACGACTGGTCGGCCGAAGCCTTGGACGCCCTCGTCATGTCCTGGATTGCCGCCAACGAATACGGCGTCGGACTCGTCATGAACGCGTTCCGCATCTGCCTCGTCGGAGCAGCCAGAGGACCCCATATCTGGGAGATTACCGGCGTTCTGGGCAAACAGGAGACACTCCGCCGTATGCGCGTAGCCCTACAAAACATACACTAATAGAGGAAAAACATTTTTCCACAAATTGCAGATTTTATCTATATCTAAACTATTTTGGCATTAGACGGTGCGAGGGTTTGCAGGATTCAAAAAATAGCAGTACCTTCGCACCGTCAATCGTTTTTAGAGCGCTCACCGATTGACATAATTAACCATATTTATTAACAATCAAATTCCTTACAATTATGTCTCTAAACAAAAACATTGTGCACACCCAAGCTCAATTGAACGATCATTCCAATAACTTAAATTCCAACAACGGTCAGTACTACAAGAGCAGAGGGATTCCCGTCCCGCAAAAAAAATAGGACAATTCATAACATTTGTGTTTATGACACAGAAATATAACAACAGAATTATCACCCTCAATATCGCTGGTGAGGGCGATAAACGAAAGCCAACCATTGAGCAGAGCTTCTCGCTTAACCAAATTTATGTGGTGAGTTCCCCACAAGGCACGGGAGGCAAAGGAGCACTGATTTATACGACTAAAGATTCTAAGCCCCTACAAACAGTACAGACCTTTTCGTACAAAGATTGGTGTGAGGAAATTGACCGCAAGGACGAGCAAACCGGCAAGCCGGTTTATGCCCATGCCTTCCTTAAATTAGGCCCGAGATTGATGGTCAATCTGGAGAAAATCTCCGACCGCCATCTCGACAGAAACAACAATCGGATTTGTTTACCTCCTTTAGGCAGCGGCGCCACGTTCGATTTAGATAAAGAGCAATTTGCACTGCTTACCAAGGAAGTATCCAAGAGCAATGACTTTTGGTTTAGAATCATCAAATCCTTCTTATCTGGTATTTCAAGAAACGAAAGTCTTCTGAAGAAAGAAAAAGCGGAGGCCAAAGAAAATGCAGAATATACTATGGGTTGCCTTTTCTTCCTGTTTATTCTCCTTGTCATTAACACGGCACTTCTGATTGCAATCCTCTGCATTGTAGCGTAAAGGCGCACGTAGCGCGGTATCGCCAAACACCCACTGCAATGCAAATATCCCCGGCTGCCCGCACAGTCGGGGATATTCTTTTCCGTATATCCGGAGCCTTAGAGACGGATGGTTGCCTCTTTGGTATCGCCGGATTTGATGGTCACTGCCGTCTGACCGGTAATAGTCTTGTTGTCCGAAGCAAACGTGGCAAAATAGAGTGTGGTCTGACTGTCAATCAACTCCAGGTCGCCACGGTTCAGTTCGAATACAGCGATGCCGTCATCACCCGTTACAGACACTTTGTCCTTGTAGAACGGCGTGCGGAACGACTCGCTTTGGTTCCATGAAGACGCATCAAACATGTAAACAGACACACCCGACTGAGCGATACCCAGTTTGGTCACTTTCACGTTGACGGTGGCCTTCGTGCTCGGAGTGCAGCCGACGAATGAAAGACTCAGCACTGCTGCCATAAGAATAAAAAGAAACTTTTTCATTGTGTTGTTGGTTTTAGAAATGTGTTTGACAATAATATATAATAAAAAGCGCGGACTATTTCAGTCTGCGTTCCAAGGTATCGCCAAACACCCAACAAAACAACCGGAATAATCCACGCATCCGTGAATACATCCCTGTTCTTGTGTCTTGTTGAACGATAAATTTGGCGATTTATGGAACGCAACAATCACAAGTCGATTATAATTCAGTCGCAAAGGTACTACATTTTTTTGAATTACACAAATTTGCAAACAAAAAATTTGGTTATTTGAGAGAAAATTTGTACTTTTGTACGCTAAAGACAGACTATGAGCCCGCGCGAAACACTACATACCTACTTCGGATACGATGATTTCCGCCCCCTGCAGGAGGACATCATCTCGCGCATTGATAGTGGGCGCGACACACTCGCGCTCATGCCCACAGGAGGCGGCAAAAGTCTCTGTTTCCAGGTGCCCACACTCATGCGTGCCGAACGGACCGGGCAAGCCCTCTGTCTTGTCGTCACACCGCTCATTGCCCTCATGAAAGACCAAGTGGAGAACCTGCGGCGGCGCGACATACGCGCCGCCGCCATTTACACCGGCATGAGCCTCGACAAGCAGCGCACCGCGCTCGACAACTGCCAGTTCGGACCCTACCGTTTCCTCTATGTCTCGCCCGAGAGACTGGAGTCCGAGGCCTTCCGCAAGCGTCTGAGCCAATTACCCGTGACACTCATCGCCGTGGACGAGGCACACTGTATCTCGCAGTGGGGCTACGATTTCCGCCCCAGCTACCTGCGCATCGCCCAAATCCGCACACTCCTGCCTCAAGTTCCCGTCCTTGCACTCACAGCCACCGCCACGCCCGAAGTGGTCGATGACATTCAGCTCCGCCTCACGGCTGAGGGACAACAGCCTGACTGGCAGGTCTTCCGACGGTCTTTCCGACGCGACAATCTCAGTTATATCGTCCGCAAGACCGAGCAGAAAGATGCCCAATTACTCCATATCCTCACACGCGTCCCCGGCAGCGGCATCGTCTATGTACGCAATCGCAAACGCGCGCAAGACCTCGCCGAATGGCTCAACTCCCGACACATCCAAGCCGACTTCTATCACGCCGGACTGGATAGTGCCGAACGCAGCCGCAAGCAGGAAGAATTGAAACAGGACAGGACACGTATCATAGTCTGTACCAATGCCTTCGGCATGGGCATCGACAAGCCCGATGTCCGCATCGTCATCCACTATGACCTGCCCGACAACCCCGAGGCCTACTTTCAGGAAGCCGGACGCGCCGGACGCGACGGACTGCGCGCCTACTGCGTGCTCCTCTACGCCAAAGAGGACCGAACCAATGCACGCAAGCGGGTGACGGACAACTATCCCGAACGCGAATTCATCGAGCAGGTGTACCATAAGACATGCGACTACCTTCAGGTCGGTGCCGGCAGCGGACTCGGACACACCTTCGCCCTGCACATGGAGGACCTCTGCCGCACCATGCACCTACCCGTCCTGCAGACATATTCTGCACTCCACCTGCTTGCCCAAGCCGGCTATATCGACTTCAACGACGACGAGGAGACATCGCCCCGCCTGCGCATCAATGTCTCGCGTAATATGCTCGACACCTACGAGCTGACACCCGACCAACGCGAACTGCTCTACACCCTTCTCCGCTCCTATCCGGGCATCACCACGGACCTGCATTATATCCGGGAGGAGGATGTCCGCCACGAACTGCTCGTCTCACTGGCGCAACGCGGCATCGTCACCTACGTCCCCCGTACCGTAGCCTGTCGCTTTACCTTCACGCAGGAACGGCAGACAGATATCTATCTCTCTAAACTCACTTACGAAGACCGCCGCGAGCGCTACACCGACCGCCTTCGTGCTATGATCGAATACGCCGAACAAGACCGCTACTGCCGCCAACAGGTGCTCCTCAGTTGGTTCGGCGAAGACGACGCCGCCCCCTGCAACACCTGCGACGTCTGCCTCGCCCGCAAAAAAGCCACCCTTTCCCCCTAACCCTCTACCCCCCTAATCCCCAAACTCCTCCACCTCTGCCCCACTCGACCACCATCTCGCTCACAAAACGCTCGGTGCCCACATCGTATTATCTACTCGCAGGGGAAAGGGATATAATCTACGCTCTTATATTTGTCATATAAAAGGAAGTAAGTCCACAAAATAAAAGGGCGAGACTTACGTCCCACCCTGAATGTTTTCACAACGGAATAATCCTTATTGTGTATGTCATTCTACAAAAGTAATGCAAAGGTACTACTTTTTTCGGAATTATGCAAATAGTAAGTAGATTATTTGGCTATTTATTCTTTTTTTATATCTTGTACATAAATGGACACTCGTTTCAGCGAATATAGAATTATGTGGGTGCTGGTTCTCTTTGACCTTCCTACCGATACCAAGAAAGACAGGAAGGAATATGCCCTGTTCCGCAAGAAACTCTTGCAGGACGGCTCTACCATGTTTCAGTTTTCAATCTATCTGCGCCATTGCCCAAGTGCGGAAAATGCAGATGTGCATATCGCACGTGTCAAGCGATGGATGCCGCCATTCGGTAAGATTGGAATACTCCGGATTACGGACAAACAGTTTGGAGACATGCAGATTTTTGAGTGTCGCCAAATGGTCGAACGCGAGCAACCTGTGCAACAATTGGAGCTCTTTTAGAAAACAAAAAGTGACTCCTAAAACGAAAAAGCAGTACTTTTACGTGCTGCTTTTTCTAGTTCTAAAACAAATCTTAACTTCTTGTGCTTCTACCAATTACATCAGGTCTATTGTTTTAGACCTTATTGTTTTACTTTTTTGAATGACATACACAACATATCTCCGGAAAGAACATAGCAGCATCAGATTGTTTTAGACCTTATTGTTTTACTTTTTTGAATGACATACACAACTCTTCTGGACGAACCCAATAGCATTATAAGATTGTTTTAGACCTTATTGTTTTACTTTTTTGAATGACATACACAACATGTACAGGCTGTTAGACCGATGACGCGCTATTGTTTTAGACCTTATTGTTTTACTTTTTTGAATGACATACACAACACTTTAATACCATGGAGCAACGCGCGCCCAAGATTGTTTTAGAC
>JAFUUE010000061.1 GCA_017483945.1 Paludibacteraceae bacterium
GGGCTTATCGCTCTCCGAAAAACAACTTTCGTAAACTCAAGTTCTTTTTCGGGGGCCATGCGGCTCTAATATTAAGCCCCCTCGGACGCGGACTGCTGCTACGCAGCATTAAGTCCTCGGGGCTAACCGCTTTTTATTAAATTCTATGAAAGAACGTGTTTTAGATAGATAAGGCAGAACATGTGTTCTGCCTTGTCCATCCGAGAGCGGCAAACGAGACTCGAACTCGCGACCCCGACCTTGGCAAGGTCGTGCTCTACCAACTGAGCTATTGCCGCAAACATGTGTTAGATCGTGCTCTCCGAACGAAAGCGGGTGCAAAGGTACAACAAATTTTCGATGTGTGCAAATATTTTGTCACTTTTTTTGCAAAAAAATGCGTTTGGGGTGTTTTTTTAGGGACAAAAGACACAGATATACCGATGATGTTCTGCGCCCGGAGGCGCATCCGCGGGCGCGGTCGGTGACCGAGACGGAGAAATCGCGGGCGAGCGGGGAGGGGGAAGAACACAGATATACCAATGGTGTTCTGCGCCCTGAGGCGCATCCGCGGGCGAGCCGCCCGCGTCCCAGGTGGGGAGGAGGAGCAGCAGGGGGAGGGTGAAGGAGGGGCGAAGGATGGGCAGGAGGAGGGGAGACGGTAGGCGAATCACGCGTCAATCACGCGTTAATCACGCGACAATCACGCGAGAACGATACAGGTTTTTGCCGTCTCTCAGACGGCGCAATGAACGAAAAAAGAGGGAGGGACTTGCGTATATGAACAAAAAGGCGTAACTTTGTAATCAGAAAAGGAGAGGAGGGGAAGAGTTTAAGCGACAAAGAGGATGCCGGAGGAGAATGTTTTAGCAGCGGAAAGGAAGGGCGGAAGAAGAGGAAAAAGACGATATTATCATTGAATCCGATATGGCAATTATGGGAAATTCAGTAGTAAACAGTTCAGAATCAGCGGGTCGGCGGCATTGGATAGCTCCGTCGGTGCTGGCGGCGGACTTTGGTCACCTGGCCGAAGAAGTGGAGAAAATCAACGCGAGTGAGGCGGAGTTGCTGCATGTGGACGTGATGGACGGCGTGTTCGTGCCGAATATCTCGTTTGGTTTTCCGATTATGAAGACGCTCCGCACGTACAGCAAGAAGCCGCTGGATGTGCACCTGATGATTACGCACCCCGAGAAATATGTGGAGCGCTTCTGCGATGCGGGTGCGTGGAGTGTAGGTTTTCACCTGGAGGCGGTCGATGACCCGGCGCCTGTGTTAGCGTTGATACGTGCGAAGGGCGTGCGTACATGTCTGACTATCAATCCGGATATAGACGTAAAGCGACTGGAGCCGTGGTTGGGTGAGGTGGATATGGTGCTGCTGATGTCGGTGTTTGCGGGCTTCGGCGGTCAGTCGTTTATCCCGGAGAGTATCGAGCGTGTGCGGCATATCCGCCGCTGTATCGACGAGCGGGGTTTGGGGACGCTGCTGGAGGTGGACGGCGGTATCCACACGAAGAACGCGCAGGCGGTGTTTGATGCGGGTGCGGACGTGCTGGTAGCGGGCAGCGCCGTGTTTGGTGCGAAAGACCCGCTGGCGGCTATTCGTGCGATGAAAGCCGAGTAGCCGGTACGGATATGTTCCGACGTTATCCGCTGTGGGTGTTGGTGGTGCCGATGGTGATTTTCCTGTGGTACTGCGAAGAGACGGGCGGTTCGTTGGATTTGCTGCGCGAGACGCGCATGACATGGTCCGACACGACGCATGTTTTCCACGCGGTGCTGACGGATGACGGTGCAGACAGCCGCCGGACGCGCCGCTATGAGGCACGGGTAGTCGGGCTATGCGACAGTGATTATGTAGGCCTGCCTATGCGGCGGGTATATCTGTATATTGCTCAGGATAAATGCGATTCGACGCTCGGCAGAGGAGATACGCTGTTAGCGCTGACGCGCATCGGCACGCCGGGGATGCTCGGGTCGTTCGATTACGGCCGGTACCTGCGGCGTCAGGGGATAGCGGGGACAGGCTATGTGCGTCAGTATGTGCGTATCGGGGATGCGGAGCCGGAGCCGGAGATGCGTCGTCGGCTCATTGACCGCTACCGCGCGGCGGGCGTGTCGGCGGGCGCGATAGGCACACTGTCGGCGCTGACGCTGGGTGCGCGGGAGGAGTTAGAGCCGAGCATACAGAGTGCTTTTCAGCGGTCGGGTGCGATGCATGTGCTTGCTGTCAGCGGATTACACACCGGGATATTGTATATGGTGCTGCTGTGGCTACTGACGGGCGGCGGGCTATGGAAGCCGCTGTACGAGCAGCGGGGGCGTCGTGTGGCGCTGTCGGTGGCGGTAGCGGGTCTGCTATGGCTATACGCGGGACTGACCGGGTTCTCGCCGTCGGTATGCCGGAGCGTGCTGATGGTGACGATAGCGGAGGCGGCGGTATGCCTGCGGCGGGACGCATGGTCGCTGAACACCCTGGCGGCCGCGGCCTTGGTGATACTGGCGGTGCGGCCGAACGACTTGTTCTCGGTCAGTTTTCAGTTGTCGTTCGCGGCGATGGCGGCTATCCTACTGACGGCCATGCCGATGAAGCAGAGCCTGAGGCTGTGGCGGTTACAACGGCCGGCCATGCGACGGGCGACGGAGTACGTGGCGGATATAGCGGTGGTGTCACTGGCTGCGCAGCTGGGTGTGCTGCCGCTGACGATGTACTACTTCGGGCAGATGAGCAACTATTTCCTGCTGACCAACCTGCTTGCGCTGCCGCTGGCATGGCTGATTATGGTGGGGGCGTTGCTGACGCTGACGGTGGGGTGGCTGCCGGGTGTGGGGATGGTGACGGGATGGATGACGGACAAGCTGACGTTAGCGCTGAACGGCTGGGTAGGATGGATAGAACAACTGCCCGGGAGCGTGACGGCGACACCGATAGACCGGCCGATGATGTGGCTGCTGTACGGGGCGATTGCGGGCGGTGTGCTGAGCCTGAGGAAGAGCCTGTGGTGGCTGGTGCCGACCGCCTTGTGCGCGGGGGCGTACGTATATTTATGGATACACTAACCGAGAGACAATATGTTTATGGAGCAAGAGAGGCAATACAGCCTGACGGAAGTAGCGAACCTGGTCGGCGGCGTGCTGAGCGAGTGCCTGCCTGAGAGCCTGTGGGTACGGGCGGAGATAGGGTCGCTGAGCGAGCGCGGCGGTCATGCGTACATGGACCTGGTGGAGAAATCATCGCGCGGCGGGCTGCTGTCGGCCAAGATGCGCGGCGTATGCTGGAGCGACACGTGGGGGATGCTGCAGGCGTGGTTTCAGCAGGAGACAGACACGGCACTGCGTGCGGGGATGCAGGTGCTGCTGGAGGTGGAGGTGAGTCACCATGCGGTGTATGGGCTGAGCCTGGTGGTTGTGGGGATTGACCCGCGGTACACGGCGGGGGATATCGCGCAGCAACGGCAGCAGACGATTGCGCGGTTGCGCGCGGAGGGCGTGCTGGACATGAACAAGAGCCTGACGCTGCCGACCCTGACGCGGCGGTTGGCTATCGTATCGTCGGACCGGGCGGCGGGGTACGAGGACTTCTGCGACCAACTGGCCGCGGGGGGCTTCCCGTTCCGAACCGCGTTGTACAGCGCGACGATGCAGGGGGATAACGCGGAGCAGTCTATCATCCACGCGCTGAGCGCCATAGCGGAGCGGGCGGAGGAGTACGATGCGGTGGTGATTATCCGCGGCGGCGGTGCGACGAGTGACCTGAGTTGCTTCGACCAGTATAACCTATGCAACCACTGTGCGCAGTTCCCGCTGCCGGTGCTGACGGGTATCGGTCATACGCGGGATGTGAGTGTGCTGGACACGGTGGCGCATACGGCACTGAAGACGCCGACGGCCGTGGCGGCTTTCCTCACCGACCGCATGGCGGCGGAGGCGGAACGTATCCGCCAGTTGCGGCAGCGGTTAGGTCGGACGGCCGAGCACCAGATACTGGTGCGGCGTCATCGGATAGAGCTTCTGCGCCAGCGTCTGGAGGCCTGTTCGCCGGCGCGTATCTATGCGTTGGGGTACAGTCTGCTGACGGTGGAGGGACGCGTGGTGCGGTCGGTGGCGGACGTGCGCCGGGGGCAGCATGTGACGACCCACCTGGCGGACGGAGAGGTACGGTCGGTGGTTGAGTAAGAGAGAGGATGACGAGGAGGCAGTATATAGGACTGGCGGTGATTGCGCTGCTGATAGGGGGCATGCTGACGGTGATGAACACCGTGCCGCGGCGAGTGGCGGCGGTGGACGAGGCGACGGCGGACAGCATGGCGCATGCGGCGGACAGCCTGCGGCGCAAGGCACACACGCGCTACCGGTATGATACGGTGGAGGTGGTGCTGCGCGTGTTCGACCCTAACACGGCGGACAGCATGACGCTGCTGCAGTTAGGGCTGCGCCCGTGGCAGGTGCATAACATGCTGCTATACCGCGCCCGCGGCGGGCGGTGGCGCGAGGCGGCCGACATGAAGCGTCTGTACGGGATGACGGACAGCCTGTATCGCGTGCTGGAGCCGTATATAAGCATCGCCCCGCCGGACACGTGCGGGCAGGACACGGCGGCCGTGGAGCGGGCGGAGAAAGCGCGGAGGGACACGGTGATAGACCTGAACAGCGCCGACACGGCGGCGCTGTGCCTGATACGGGGCATCGGGCCGTACAGCGCCGTGCGTATCCTCCGATACAGGCAGGAGTTAGGCGGGTACGTGTCGCCGGAGCAGTTACGCGAGTTGGCAGACATGCCGTGGGACCGCGCGGCGGAGGAGGACGGGCGCAGGCCGATACCGCTGGACAGCATACTCCCCCACCTCACCGCCACGACCGACTCGGTCAAGCCGCTGGCCGTCAACCGCTTGTCGGCCGAGCGACTGATGCGCCACCCCTACCTGTCGTTCGAGCAGGCAAGGGACATCTATGAACTGCGGCGGGAGCGTATCCGGCTGCGGGGGCCGGAGGACCTGCGCGCGGTGCCGTCGCTGACGGACTCGGACCGGGTGCGCATAGCGCCCTACCTGTCCTTCGAGCGCGTAGAGAAAGGCGTGTTAATCAGATAGTTCATCGGCCGCGGAGAGCATCTCCAACCGGCCGTCATCGGTCAGGCGGGCATAGGTCCATTGGCGGAACATGTCGCCGAGGATGAGCACCCGCGAACGGTCGCCCAGTTCGAGGTCGAGCTCGATGTGGCGGTGGCCGAAGATATAGTAATCACACCCCGGATGTTGCTTAGCCCAGAGGACCAGTTCCTCCTGTTGCTCGCCCTTGTAACCGCAGGGGTGCGCGAGTTCCTTGAGTCGGCTTTGGCGCGCCCATCCGTAGCCGAAGCGGTTGCCCCAGGCGGGCGGGAGGAGACGGAAGAGGAACTGTAGGAGGGGGTTATGGAAGACCCGCCGGAGGCGCATGAAGCGGCGTATCTTACGCTGTATCTCGGGGGGGAAGGTGTCCAGGTAGCCATCGGGGACGAGTCCGTCGCCGTGGGCGAGGAAGAGGCGCTTGCCGCAGCGGGTGAGCTGCTGTGGGGTGCGGTGGACGGTGATGCCCGTGCGCCGTGCGAGGGCGCCGAAGGTCCATAGGTCGTGGTTGCCGATAATGAAATGGACGGCTATGCCGCGGTCGGTCATGGCCCGCAGTTGGTCGAGGACGGGCTGATACTCATCCTTGGAGCGGTCCGGCCAGAGGTACTCGTACCAGAAGTCAAAGATGTCGCCGAGGAGCCACACCTCGTCGGCGTCCGTGGCCAGGGTCTGCAGGACATGCACCACCTGCTGCTGGTGGGCCGAGCGGTCCGCCATGGCACGCGAACCGATATGCGCGTCGGAGAGGAAATAAATCATGGTGCAAAGGTACGACTTTTTTGGGATATATGCAAATTCTTATGTCGGTGTGTAAAGGAAATCGCGGGCGCGGTCTATGATTGAGACGGAGGCGTCGCGGGCGAGCCGCCCGCGTCCCAGGTGGCAGTCGTGTCCTGTGAGGGTGTAAGCGGGTGATTATCACCGAGTCTGTACGGTCAGGTCTGTTCCAGCTCTGTTCCAGGTCTGTTAGGGGGTCTCGTTTTGAGGGAGTTATGGGCACAAAACATACGTGGAGCAACCGGTCGGTTGCTCCACGTATGACAGGATAGCGGCGTGTGCTTTTATCGTCCAAGGACGTCGTAGAGAGCGTCTCCCCGACGGAGGAGCAGTCTGCCCTCGCGGAGGACTTTGACGGTCGTCTGTGCGGCCTCGGTCTGCGTCAGGGCGGTAGGCACTTCGGGCGCAGGGAGGAAGGTCACCTCGATATAGCCGGCGCCGGTCAGGCGGTTGCCGTTGACCTTATAGACCTTGAGGTCGAGCGTCACGGGCTCGCCGTCCTCAGGCAAGATGCCGTCCTCGAACAGGATGGTGATGGTTTGCCCGTTGACAGATACCTCGGCGGGTGTGAAGCCGTCCGTCGGGCTCATCAGGAGGTCGTTGTCTCCCAACTCGAAGGAGGTGTTCCCGTCGAGCACGAGGGTGCAGGTGTAGGAGTCATTGTCCTCATCGACTGTGTAGGTCGCCTCGGTGATGGCGGCACGGAAGTCCTCCACGGGGTCGGGCTCCTCTACCGGCTCTTCGGGCTCATCGGGTCCATCGGCAGTCTTACGCTTGAAGTTGAGGTATTCGTCATAGTTCCAGTCCACTTCTTCGCCGTCCAAATAAACATAGCAATAACCAAGGTAGAGTCCGAACGTGTCGCCTTCCGGATCAGGGGCCACTGAGAAGAAGAAAGTCACGACGTCCGTTCCGTTGCCGTCGATGTCTTCCTCACCATTCATAGCATTCCCATCCTCATCCACAATGTACACATAATCAATAGAGAGCGTGTGCCCGTCGTTCATGGTGAGGTAGTAATACACACCATTGGGACTGCTGGGGCTGTACTCGAACTCAGCGGACTTGATAGCGGCGAGGAAATCGTCGTAGGTGGCAGCATTGGCACCGATGGAGAGGGTGGCAACGAGTGCCAAGAGATAAGTAAAAAGTTTCTTCATACGTGTTTGTATTTATGTTGATTAGTTGTTATTTTGGCGGAGGAGCGGCCTTGTAAACAGGGGCAGACTCCTCAAAAGCGGGTGCAAAGGTACACAAAAAAAGCGGTTCGCGCAAACGCGAACCGCAAAATACCAACAAATGGGGAGAGGGAAAATTCAGCATTTACGATTTAAACTTTAAGATTCAAGATTAGTCGGGAGCCGAAGAGCGGGTCTTAAATCTTGAATCTTAAATCTTGAATTCCCCGGGATTATCCGAGGAGTGAGACGGAGCGGTTGACGAACTTAGAGAGGGCTTCTCCCTGCAGTTTGCCGGCGGCGAGGAGGGCGATGTCGAGCAGTTGGCGGAGCCGCTCGTCTTCCCCGGCGAGGGTATAGACGGTCTTCTTGACGGTCTCCTGGACGGTCTGCTCGCCTTCCTTCTTGTCCACGACCTCTTCCACCTCCTCGGAGGTCATCTTGCCGATGAGCTCTTGCACGAGCGGGTGGGCGGTGTTGACCACGAGGATGTAGCTGTCGGGCATGTTGCCGTAGAAAGCCATCCCCTGCTGGTGCGCGGACATCTCTTTCATGCGTCGCATCCACTCGTTCTGGGTGAGGAAGACGGGCAGTGCGTCGGCGGCCACGGCCTCGCAGTTGACGTAGTAGTTGAGTTGGTCGGTCTTGGGCAGGAGTGCCTCGAAGGCCTTGCGCACGCCCTCTTTCTGCTCGTCGGAGTAGGTGTCGGCGGCGGCATCCTCCTTGCGGATGAGGTTCTCGATGGTGTCGCTGTCCACGCGGACGAAGCGGACGGCGCCCTTCTTGCCGTTGTCATCGGTGCCGGGTTCGGGCATGGATTTCTGCTCCAGTTGGCTCATGGCGTGCACGTCGAGTTCGCCGTCCATGACGAGTACGTCGTATCCCTTGGCCTTGGCGCGCTCGATATAGGGGTAGTTGGCGTTGGCGTCCTGTGTATAGAGGAGGACGAGGTCGCCGTTCTTGTCGGTCTGGGCCTCACGGGTGTGCTCCTTGTACTCGTCGAAGGTGAAGTACTTGCCGTCGAGGTTGCGCATGAGTGCGAAGCCGATAGCGCGGTCGTAGAACTTGTCGTCGCTGAGCATGCCGAACTGGATGAAGAGCTTGATGTCGTCCCATTTGCGCTCGAAGTCCTCGCGGTCGTTCTTGTAGAGCTCGGCGAGTTTGTCGGCTACTTTCTTGGTGATATGGCCGCTGATTTTCTTGACGTTATTGTCGGACTGGAGGTAGCTGCGGCTGACGTTGAGGGGTATGTCGGGCGAGTCGATGACGCCGTGGAGGAGTGTGAGGTACTGGGGCACGATCTTCTCCACCTCGTCGGTGACGAAGACCTGGTTGCAATAGAGCTGAATCTTGTTGCGGTGGACATCCATATTGTTCTTGATACGCGGGAAATAGAGTATGCCCGTGAGGTGGAAGGGGTAGTCCACGTTGAGGTGAATATGGAAGAGGGGTTCGTCGAACTGGTTGGGATAGAGTTCGTGGTAGAAGGCCTTGTAGTCGTCCTCGGTGAGGTCGGCGGGCTTGCGCATCCAGGCGGGGTTGACGTTGTTGATGATGTTGTCCTCGTCGGTCTCGACCTGCTTGCCGTCCTTCCACTCTTTCTTCTTGCCGAAGGCAATCTCTACGGGGAGGAACTTGCAGTACTTACGTAGCAGTCCCTCGACGGTGCTGTCCTCGAGGTATTGGGCGAACTCGTCGTTGATGTGGAGGACGATGTCGGTGCCGCGGTCGGCCTTGATGGTATCCTCCATGACATACTCGGGGTTGCCCTCGCAGGCCCAATGGACGGCCTTGGCGTCCTCCCGGTAACTCTGGCTGAAGATTTCTACTTTATCCGAAACCATAAACGCACTATAGAAACCTAAGCCAAAGTGTCCGATGATGGCGGCGGCGTTGTCCTTGTATTTATTGACGAACTCCTCGGCGCCGGAGAAGGCTATCTGGTTGATATACTTGTCCACCTCTTCGGCGGTCATGCCGATGCCGTGGTCTTGGACGGTGAGTGTCTTCTTGTTCTTGTCGATGAGGACACGCACGCGCAGGTCGCCGAGTTCGCCTTTGGCTTCGCCGACGGAGGAGAGAGTTTTGAGTTTTTGTGTTGCGTCCACGGCGTTGCTGACGAGCTCGCGCAGGAAGATTTCGTGGTCGCTATAGAGGAATTTCTTGATGACGGGGAAGATGTTATCCGATGTTACCCCGATATTGCCTTTTGCCATAGTTGTATGTTGTTTAAGATAGTTTGACGTTGTTTGATGTTGTTTAAGGTTGTTTGACGTTGTTTGTTCTACCAAAACCATGCCAAAGGGGAGAACCTGCCAATTTGGCAGTCGCGGTCGGTTCCCATACCTGACCCGAAGCTGACCCGTACCTGAGCGGTGTAAGTGGCTGATTCTTACGGGCTACCTACCCTCAGCTTCGTTCCAGCTTCGTTCCAGGTTCGTTAGCGGCCCTCATTTATAGCCGGTTACCCCCGGATTGCATCCGTTACCTGACCGTTACCTGACCGTTACCTGACACTCTATTGTTGGTAGCCGGTGAGGGTGATGCGCTTCATGTTCTGCGGGTCGCGGCGGGCGTCGGGTATGCGGCTGCCCTCCTTCATGATGATGCTGACGACCCCGCTCCCTCCGCGCGGTCCCCAGATGGCCGTCCGGCCGGTCTTGAAGATGTCCACCCGGGCTATATCCTCCATGTGCAGGATGTCGAGGTCGAAGTTATCCTCCTGTATGACGCCGTTGACGGCAATGGCGGCGGGGTTATCGCCGAAGATACTGGTGGAGGCGCGGATATAGCATTTGTCTTGGAAGACGACGACCCCCGGCACGCGGCGCAGGAGTTCATGGAGGCAAGTGGCCTGGTACTCATGTATCTGCTTCTCCCCGAAGGATATATCGGCCAGTTGGCGCACCTCCTGCTCGCGTTGGGACCGATCATACCGCCGCGCGGTGATGTCCACCTGCTGCAGGTCAATCGCCCGCGAGAAGTCGGTGTATTCGAGTTGGCGCACGCCGCTGCTGAGTGCCTCGGCATCCGTCAGTTCGGCCGTGGAGAAAGGCGGGTAGGCCGGCTCGTCCACGCGGATACGCAGCCCGTTGCCGGAGCCGTCGGCGCGTGTGGCGGTGAGCAGGCAGCGCGTCCCCTCGGGCAACTCCAGGTCGCGGAAGAGGAACGTGCCCTGTTCGTCGGTGGTGGCGACGGCATAGAGGTGGTACTCGGGTATGATGAGGTTGACGCTGATGCCGGGCGCGGGCTTGTGCCGCAGGCCGCTGAGGACGGTACCTCCCAGGACGGAGAAGGTCTCATGCTGCGCCCACTCGGGGTGGTCCGCACGGATGGGCTGCAGGCGCGGCGTGCGCAGAAGGGCGCTGTCGGCCGCGGTCAAGGCGGGCATCGGCTTACCCAAAGGGACGATATAGACACAGCGTATCGCGAGCGAGTCGCCGTGTTCGGCCATGAAGCGGGTGTAGGCACGGATGTAATGCACGCCGGCACGGGCATCCGTGGGGACGAAGAGATAGCCCGGGTAGAGGGTGTCGCGACGGATGAGCCGCGCGCGCTGAAGCAGGAGCCCGCGGGAGTCGTAGAGCTCGGCATAGGCATAGAGGTCGGGCTCGAGGCTGTCGGCAGGTAGTGAGTCAGTATCAGCGACTTGCAGGTTAAGCCCGATGCGGTCACCCGCCTGCACGAGCAGGGCGGAGGTGTGGATGCGGCAGTGCTGTCCGGCCGTCAGGGAGGCGGCGGTCAGCGAGGTGAGCAGTATGAGAAGCAGTCGGGTCATTCGGCAGGCAGGGCATCGGCGGGAGCCGCGGATTGCGGAGCATGGTCGTAGGCCCGTACGATACGTGAGACGAGCGGGTGGCGCACGATGTCGGAGTCGGCGAAGCGCACGATGCTCACTCCCTCGACGCCGGCCAGCCGGTCCACGGCATCGCGCAGGCCGGAGCGCTGGGAGGGCGGCAGGTCCACCTGGGTGAGGTCGCCGGTGACAATCATCTTACTGCCGAAACCGAGGCGCGTGAGGAACATCTTGAGTTGGGGGATGGTGGTGTTCTGCGCCTCGTCGAGGATGACGACGGCGTCGGAGAGGGTGCGTCCGCGCATGAAGGCGAGGGGGGCAATCTGGATGACGCCACGCTCCATATACTCAGCCAGTTTGGTGGCAGGCACCATGTCCTGCAGGGCGTCATAGAGCGGCTGGAGGTAGGGGTCTATCTTCTCGCGCATATCGCCGGGCAGGAAACCGAGTTTCTCTCCGGCTTCGACGGCGGGTCGGCTGAGGATGATACGCCGCACCTCTTTGTTACGGAGGGCGCGCACGGCCAGTGCGATAGCGGTGTAGGTCTTGCCGGAGCCGGCGGGTCCGATAGCGAACAGGAGGTCGTTGGCGGCGAAGTCGCGTGTGAGTCGCTGCTGGTTGTCCGTGCGGGCCTGTATGGGTCGCCCGCCGTTGCCGTAGAGGATGAGGTTGTCGTGCTGCGGTTCGGCGGGGCGGTTGCCGTGTATGAGGTCGAGGATGAGTGCCTCGGAGAGGGTGCCGTGGTCGATGCAGTACTGCTCGACCAGGCGCAGCGTCTCTTGGAAGCGCCGCACCTCTTCGCCGCTGCCGGAGACCTTGATTTGGTCCCCCCGTGCCACGATGCGCACCTGCGGGTGCTGGTTGCGCAGGCAGTGCATGTTCTGGTTGTTGAGGCCGTAGAAGACGGCGGTATCGAGGGAGTCGGAGAGTTGGAAGATTTGTTCCATGGGTAAGTGTTGTTCTTGGGACAATGTCTAGGATTGGTACGGGGCGCATTCAGTTCACCGCGGACGAATCATGGGCGAATCAGCGGGCGAATCAGCGGGCGAATCACTGGCGAATCACGGACGAATCACGGGCGAATCAGCGGGCGAATCACCCGCGTCCCGGGTAGGTTGAGGGGAGAGGTCGGGATAAGAGGGAGAGGAGAGGTCGGGATAAGAGGGGGAGGAGAGGTCGGGATAAGAGGGGATGGCGGGGAGGAAGGAGTAGCCGGCGGAGGTGATGCGATAGGCGATGGTGCGGGGCCCGTTGGAGACGATGCCGAGGGGGACGCGGAGGCGGCGGTTATAGACGGCGACCTGGTCGAAGACGCGCTGCGTCAGGGGGACTGACTCGGCCTTGAACTCAATGATACACAGCGGGGTA
>JAFUUE010000062.1 GCA_017483945.1 Paludibacteraceae bacterium
ATAGTGTCGACCGTCGGTCGACCGTCGGTGGAGGTACGGGCGGGGTGCGTCTTGAGGTGCAATCGCGGGCGAGCCGCCCGCGTCCCAGGTGGGTGAGGGTTGGGAGATCCGTCGGAGATCCGTCGGGGATCCGTCGGGGATCCGTCGGGGATCCGTCGGGATTGCTACGGGTGGGATAGGTAATATAATCGGAAGATAACCGAATGACAATAGAAGAATGGTCTGATAGGATGCCGGCGCTGTCCGAGGGCGGAGCGCTGAGGAGCCTGCTGCGTGCGCGTGGCGGGCGGCATGTGTTGCTGACGGGATTGTATGCGTCGGCCCGCGGGCTGGTGCTGCACGCCTTAGGCGGCAGGCAGGTGGTCGTGATGACGTCGCAGGACGAGGCGATGTATCTATTCAGCGACTTAAGGACATTAGGCGCGGATGCGTTGTATTTCCCGACCTCGTACAGGAAGCGTCACCGTTCGTCGTCGAGTGGTCACAGTGCGGGCGCCGTCGATGAGGCGCTGATGGTTCAGCGTACGGAGGTGCTGGCGGCGTTAGGTGCCGGGCGCGAGGTGGTGGTGGTGACTTATCCGGAGGCACTGGCAGAGCCGACGCCTGCCCCCATGGCGCTGTCGGAGAGCATGTTGCGCGTGCGCAAAGGCGAGCAACGGCGGATAGACGAACTGAGCGAGGAGTTGACGGGGATGGGTTTTGAGCATGTGGATTTTGTGTTCCAACCGGGTCAGTTTGCCGTTCGCGGCGGGATAGTGGATGTCTATAGCTACAGCCACGACGACCCGTATCGCTTTGATTTCTTTGGAGATGAGGTGGACAGTATCCGTGTGTTCGACATCGAGACCCAGTTGAGCAAGGAGCGTGTGGAGGAGGCCGTGCTGACAGGTAGCGTGGCGGCCGGGGAGGACGGCGCAGAGGGGGAGTGCACGCTGACGAGTTACCTGACGGATGAGACGGTGTGGGTGAGCGATGACTGGAGCATGGTGCGCTATAAACTGGACAGCCTGCCGGCTCCGCATCTGCTTGATATCGTGCAGAAAAGAGGGACGATAGAGTTTCGGCAGAAGAGCACGTACTTCAAGGAGCAGAGCGTGATAGCGTATGACACGCTGCCGCAACCGGCGTTCAACAAGAACTTTGACCTGCTGTGCGAGGACCTGCGCGCCCGAGTACGCGAGGGATATACCCTATATATATTAGCCGACCAAGCGAAGCAGACGGACCGTCTGCGCGCCATCTTTGACGAGATAGGCGGCGAGGTCATCCCGTTCACGGCCGTGGAAAAGGCTCTGCATGAGGGCTTTGTGGACCGTGCGGGCAAGGTGTGCTGCTATACGGACCATCAGTTGTTCGAGCGTTACCACCGCGTGACGCTGCTGAGCGAGAACGCCCGCCGCGGCAAGGCCGTGGTGACGCTACGCGAGATAAACCAGTTGCAGTTAGGCGATTACGTGGTTCACAGCGACCACGGTATCGGTCGCTTTGGCGGACTGGTGACGACGACGGTGAACGGTCGCCCACAGGAGATGGTCAAAATCATCTTCCGGGACGGGGACAACATCTTCGTGAGCATCCATAACCTGCAGCGAATCAGTAAGTACAAAGGGAAAGAGGGCAGCGAACCGACCATCTCGCGTCTGGGTTCGGGCGCATGGGAGCGGCTGAAAGAACGAACGAAAGACCGCGTGAAGGACATCGCCCGCGACCTGATACGTCTGTATGCGACCCGCAAGCAACAGGCGGGGTTCCGCTACTCGCCGGACAGCTACATGCAGCATGAGTTGGAGGCGTCGTTCCTGTACGAGGACACGCCGGACCAGGCCAAGGCGACGCTGGATGTGAAGCGCGACATGGAGTCGCCGCAACCGATGGACCGCCTGATATGCGGCGACGTAGGCTTCGGCAAGACGGAGATAGCGATGCGCGCGGCCTTCAAGGCGGCGACCGACGGCAAGCAGGTGGCGGTGCTGGTGCCGACGACGGTGCTGGCGCTGCAGCACTACAACACGATGGTGGAGCGGTACAAGAATTTCCCGGTGACGGTGGAGTACCTGACGCGCGGCAAGACGGCGGCGGAGACGAAAGATGTGTTGGCCCGACTGAAAGCGGGCAAGATAGATATACTGGTAGGCACGCACAAACTGGTGGGTAAGACGGTTGAATGGCATGATTTAGGGCTGCTTATCATCGACGAGGAGCAGAAATTCGGTGTGGCGGTGAAGGAGAAGATAAAGAGCCTGCGTGCCAATATCGACGTGCTGACCCTGACTGCGACTCCTATCCCGCGCACGCTGCAGTTCTCGCTGTTAGGCGCGCGCGACCTGAGTGTGATGACCACTCCTCCGCCGAACCGCTATCCTGTCCAGACGGAGCAGCTGACGCTGGACGACGAGGATATACTGCAGGAGGCTATAGAGTTGGAGCTGGGACGCAACGGGCAGGTGTTCGTGGTGAATAACCGCATAGACATGCTACCCCGTATCGAGCAACGTATCAAGCGTTTGTGTCCAACGGCGCGTATCGTGACGGCGCATGGGCAGATGCCTCCGGAGGAGATGGAGAAGCGGCTGGAGGACTTCATCAACTACGATTACGACATCCTGGTGTCAACGACTATCATCGAGTCGGGCGTGGATATACCGAACGTGAACACGATTATCATCTTCAGCGCCCAGCACTACGGCCTGGCCGACCTGCATCAGTTGCGTGGTCGGGTGGGGCGTAGTAACAGGAAGGCTTACTGCTACTTAGTGACGCCGGAGAAGGAGCTGCTGACGGCGGATGCGCGCAGGCGTCTGGATGCGTTGGAGGTGTTCAGCGACCTGGGGGCCGGCTTCAACCTGGCGATGCAGGACCTGGATATCCGCGGGGCGGGTAACATGCTCGGCGCGGAGCAGTCGGGCTTCATCGCGGACTTGGGGTACGAGACATACCAGCGGATACTGAACGAGGCGGTAGAGGAACTGCGTGACGAGTTGCTGCCGGAGGAGGGAGAACAGTCCGCCCCGGCGGAGGGCAAGCAGGAGCGTCAGTGGGTGGCGGATACGCAGGTGGAGACGGACCTGAGCGTGGCTTTCCCGTCGTCGTACATAGAGAATATCAGCGAGCGTATCATGCTCTATCGCGAGTTGGACAGCCTGCATTGCGAGGATCAACTGACAGCGTTCCAGAAACGTCTGATAGACCGCTTCGGGGCCTTGCCAGCCGAGGCGGAGGAGTTGCTGAACGTGGTCCGTCTGCGCTGGTTGTGCGGCCGGTTGGGCATCGAGAAAGTGTTCCTGAAGAAGGAGCGGTTGGTGCTATATTTCCCCACGAAGAACGACGCTTACTACCAGTCAGACACCTTCGGCAAGGTTATCCGCTACATATGCAGTAAGTCGGAGCGTTGCAGTCTGCACGAGGACGTGGACAAACAGGGCAAGCCGACCGGCAAGCGCTATGCGGTCATCATGCAGGTGCGCACGGTGAGCGGCGCGATGAACCTGCTGAGCAAGGTAGAGCAGGGCGTGTGATTCTTACCAAGCAAAGAGCGGATATTTCTGCATCTCGGCATTCACCTCGGCGCGTACGGCGTCGATGACAGCATTGTCGGTCGGCGCGAGCAGTACGCGGTCGATGAGGCTGACAATCCACGGCATATGTTCCTCGCGCAGTCCGCGCGTGGTGACGGCCGGTGTGCCGAAGCGGAGTCCGGAGGTCTGGAAGGGACTGCGGCTGTCGAAGGGGACCATGTTCTTGTTGGTGGTGATGTCGGCCGCGACGAGGGCGTGCTCTGCGGCTTTGCCGGTCAGGTCGGGGAACTTGGTACGCAAGTCCACCAGCATGCAGTGGTTGTCCGTGCCGCCGCTGATGATTTTGTAGCCCCGTTCGATGAATGCGTCGGCCATGGCGCGCGCATTGCGCTGAACCTGTTGCTGATAGGCCTTATATTCGGGCTGCAGAGCCTCGCCGAAAGCGACAGCCTTGGCCGCGATGACATGCTCAAGCGGTCCGCCTTGAGTGCCGGGGAAGACGGCGGAGTCGAGTAGGGCGGACATCATCTTGACTTCGCCCTTCGGGGTAGTCTTGCCCCAGGGATTGGGGAAGTCCCGTCCCATGAGGATGACTCCTCCCCGCGGTCCGCGGAGGGTCTTGTGGGTGGTGGAGGTGACGATATGTGCGTGGCGCACGGGGTTGTCGAGCAGTCCGGCGGCGATGAGGCCTGCCGGGTGTGCCATGTCCACCATGAAGATAGCGCCTATCTCGTCGGCGACGCGCCGGATACGTGCGTAGTCCCACTCGCGGCTGTAGGCCGAGGCGCCGGCGATGATGAGTCGGGGATGCTCGGTGCGCGCGACTTGCTCGAGTTGGTCATAGTCCACACGTCCGTCCTCCTCGCGCACGTTGTACTCCAACGCATGGAACATGAGTCCGGAGAAGTTGACAGGGCTCCCGTGGCTGAGGTGCCCTCCGTGGCTGAGGTTGAGTCCGAGGAACTTATCCCCCGGCCGTAGGCATGCCATGAAGACGGCCATGTTGGCCTGTGCCCCCGAGTGCGGCTGGACATTTGCCCATTCGGCTCCGTAGAGCTGTTTTAGTCGGTCGATGGCCAGTTGCTCGGTCATGTCCACCACTTCGCAGCCGCCGTAGTAGCGCTTGCCGGGATAGCCCTCGGCATATTTGTTAGTGAGGACTGAGCCCATGGCCTCCATCACCTGGTCACTTACGTAGTTCTCGCTGGCAATGAGTTCGATGCCGCGTGTCTGACGCTCCCGCTCGGCGCGGATGAGGTCGAATAAAGCCGTGTCGCGTGTCATATGAAATAGTGCTTTTTTCGGGTACAAAGGTACGGATTTTTCCTAATATACGCAAGGGGAGTGTAATTTTTATTGGTAAAAATGTAAAGCAGATATTGCAAATTCGGAAAAAAAGTTGTAACTTTGCAGCGAGAAAAAAAGTGCGCCTTATGGACCAGACTCTTCAATCCTTCTTTCAGATTCACGACTTCATGGTCGAGCATGCCCATGTTCCCACCCGCCGGTTGCTAATGGACGAGATAAATTGGACAGATCGGTTGATTGGCCTGCAGGGCGGTCGCGGGGTGGGTAAGACGGACTTCCTCTTGGCTCGCGCCCGCGATATAGAGGCGGCGGTCAGCCGTGAACAGGGGAAAGAGCATGTGCGAAACATGAAGGAGCGCCCCTGTCTGTATATCAACTGCAACGACTTCTACTTCACGGAGAATACGCTCCTGGATTTCGCGGGCATGTTCGTCAAGGCCGGCGGCAAGTATCTGCTGGTGGACAATATATTCAAGTACGACGGCTGGTCGAAGGAGCTGCGCAAGTGCTATTCCCGCTATCGCGGTTTGCACATCGTCTTTTCCGCCTCTCCGGTGATGGCCGTGACGGAGGAGAACCGCGACTTGTCAAGCGTAGTCAAGATGTACAACCTGCGCGGATTCTCGTTCCGGGAGTACCTGAACCTGCAGACGAAGCATAATTTTCGGACCTATACGCTGGAGGAGATTATGACAGACCATGTGGCTATAGCACAGGAGATTACGAGTGTCATCAGGCCTGCGGACTATTTCGGCGACTACCTGCACCACGGCTACTATCCCAGCTATCTGGAGAACACCAATTTCGATGCGGAGCTGCTGAAGACGATGAACATGATGCTGGAGGTGGATGTGCTCATGATCAGGCAGATAGACGTGGCATGCCTGCCGAAATTGCGCAAACTGCTGTACCTGATACTCTCGCAGGCTCCCTGTTCGCTCAACGTGAGTAGTTTGGCTGACGCTATCGGCCTGTCCCGGGCGACGACGATGAACTATATCAAGTACCTCAAGGACGCCCGATTGCTGAACATGCTCTACATGGAGGATAAGCATTTCCCCATGAAGCCCGTGAAGGTATATGCCCAGAATACCAATATCATGCACCTGGTGACCACCCGGCAGGCCGAATGGCAAGACCTGTGCGAGACCTATTTCTACAACACGCTGCACGTGTGCCACAAGGTGAATGCCACGGAGCGGAATGCAATGTTCGTCATAGACGGCACGCACTATTTCGATGTGAAGGGCGACCTGCCCAAGCGCGAGAGTATCCGCCCCTGTGCCGTCGGCGCCCTGGAGACAGGCAAGGGCAACTTTATCCCCCTGTGGCTGTTCGGATTCTTATATTGATCTCAAACGATTGTTTCAAACAAATCAAACTATTATATAACAATTTAATTATGGCAAAAGAAAAAAAGTTTCTTACTTTGGACGGTAACGCTGCGGCTGCGCATGTAGCGTACATGTTCACTGAGGTGGCTGCCATCTATCCTATCACGCCGTCGTCCCCGATGGCGGAGAACGTGGACGAGTGGGCGGCTGCAGGTCGCAAGAACCTCTTCGGCGAGACCGTTCTCGTTCAGGAGATGCAGTCGGAGGCAGGTGCTGCCGGTGCCGTACACGGCTCGCTCAATGCCGGTGCACTGACCACCACTTTCACCGCTTCGCAGGGCTTGCTGCTCATGATTCCTAACATGTACAAGATTGCCGGTGAACTCATCCCGTCTGTCTTCCATGTGTCCGCACGTACGCTGGCATCCCACGTGCTCTGTATCTTCGGTGACCACCAGGATGTCATGGCTTGCCGTCAGACGGGCTTTGCAATGCTCGCCGAGGCTTCCGTACAGGAGGTGATGGACCTCGCAGGCGTAGCGCACCTCGCTACCATCAAATCCCGCGTGCCGTTCCTCAACTTCTTCGACGGTTTCCGTACCTCGCACGAGTACCAGAAGGTCGAGGCGAT
>JAFUUE010000063.1 GCA_017483945.1 Paludibacteraceae bacterium
GAGAATTGTTTGTTGTCATGCGGATGAACTCCGCCTATCTTGAATGTTCTCATAAATCCATTTACCATTTGGCCATTTACCATTTACCATTTACGATTTGGTCATTTACCATTTACGATTTCTGTGCCATGGCGATGACGTTGGGGAAGGCCGCCTTCGGAGTAGCCAGGGCTTTAATCTTGGCTGCGACAGCGGGGTCGAAGCCCTTCTTCTCGCCGGCCTCACCGGCCTCTGACGGCGCTGCGTCGGACTGGTCACTCGGAGCGAGTATCTTAGCGACCTCGTCCATTGTCGGTTCTCCGCCTACCGGGCAGGACAGACCCTCGATCTTACCGGCTTTCACGCAGGCTTCCGCGAAGTTGCGGCAGCCCGCAAAACCGCATCCGCCGCAGTTGGCACCCGGCAGAACCGCCTGCACCAAGTCGATGCGGGGGTCTTCCTCTACTTTGAAGAACTGGCTCACGAAATATAGCAGCACCGCCGCTATGAAGCTCGTGACGCCCAGAATCAAAAGGGAATACAAAATAATGTCCATGATGTTGTTATGTTGATTAAGTTATGTTGCGTGTTGTCAATCGATGCGCCGTGCGCGGAAGTGGAACCGGTTCTCCAGCCGGTTGCGGAACAGGCTGAGCACGATGAAATAGACTCCCGCGGCGCATAGTGCGGCTGTGCCGGCTATCTCCTCGCGCACGTGGTTGAGGCTGAGCGCGGCCAGTATGCCGATGAGTACCACGACGGGGAGTATGTACGCTACTGCGACGGCTGTCCATCCCATACTGCGCGTCTCCGTCACCTCCACGCGGTCGCCCGCCTGCATCGGCTCGCTCGTCAGGGCCACGACCTCATGCTCGCGCCCTTCGGCACTCGTACACATCGCATGTGCCTTGCATTCCGCACAGGCACTCGACTGCACCAGACGCACGCGAACCTTATCCGCTTCGGCGGACAGGACGATTCCTTCGTGTTGAATATGCTCGGACATAGTGGTAAAACTGCGTGTTAGTGTGCTAATTATCAGCGAGTCGCATACCCCAGCTTCGTTCCAGCTCTGTTCCAGCTCCGTTAGGCGCCCTCTGTTTCAAGCGGTTAGTGCGGGCACCGCCTCCCTAAATTAGCGTACAAAATTACAAAAAAAATCTCATTCCTGCAATACCTGACAGCGATTTTCCCCCTTTTCTGTTGGTTTTTCCACATAAAAATAACGTACGCACCTGTTGCGCTTGCGGGTTTGGCACTTTTTTTGTACCTTTGTATGCGGAATAATTGCTATCTATCACTATGCCCAGAAGACCTCAAAAGACCGATACAGAGATACACGCCCGGCGTGCAGAACAGGACATCACCGTAGAGCGTGAGTCCCTGTGGACGCGGGTGCAGCGTTTCTTCAACGACCCTACCACACGCAATATCAGCGGCATCCTGCTGCTGGCTATTGCCTTGTTCATGCTCATATCCGTTGTCGGCTCGTTCTTCACGGGCACGGCCGACGCATCCGTCATCGACATGCCCGACGCCGGCGCGGCGTCTAACCGCACGTCGGTGCATAACGTGCTCGGTCTGCCGGGCGCGCTGGTGGCGCGTCTGTTGCTCGACCGGGCGTTCGGACTGCTCTCGCTCCTGCCACTTGTCTTCCTTATCCTGTGCGGGTTACGGCTGCTCTCCGCGGTGCGTGTGCGGCTGATGCCGCTCTTCTTCCATATGGCTTTCTGGACCGTCTGGGGCTCCCTCGCGTTGGGTTTTGTGCAGTTGCTGTCCGGCATGCACCTCTTCTTCCGCCTCGGAGGCCGGCACGGAGAGGTCCTGGCCGCCTGGATGGAGAGCTATATACAGCCGCTGGGCGTCATCATGGTGCTCTTGGTTGTACTGCTAGTCTATCTGATTGTCATCGACCCGCTCTTCATCGAGAAGGTGAAGCAGGCGTGGGCATGGCTCGTCGGTAAGTTCCGCCGTCCCGAGCCCGTACCGGAGCCGACGGCAGACGCCACTCCCGCGCCACTCTCGGAGAACGAGCAGACGTCCAACGAGGTCGTCTTTACCTTTGACCAACCCGAGGCGAAACCCGATAAACCGACCGGTGATATGCCCGAACTGACGATCACCGTCGAGAACGTGGACGAGGAGCCGGCGGGCGAACAGCAGGATGACGCAGGCGACACCGATACCTCATCGTTACCTGACCGTAACCTGACCGATACCTCGGAGGACCCGGACAGCACGCCCGGCTTGGACATCAACGAGCCCGAAGATGTCGAACTGGCGGAGGACGACCCGCAGTACCTGCTGCAGAAGCTCGGACCCTTCGACCCGCGCAAGGAGCTGGAGAACTACAAGTTCCCCTCCCTCTCCCTGCTGAAAGTGTATGACAACGAGACGGCTCCCGTCGTCAATCAGGACGAGCAGCAGGCGAACGCCAACCGCATCGTCACCACCCTGCGCAACTACGGCGTCGAGATAGACTCCATCAAGGCCACCATCGGACCGACCGTCACCCTCTACGAGGTCGTCCCCAAAGCCGGCGTCAAGATATCCAAGATTCAGAACCTCGAGTCCGACATCATGCTTGCCCTCTCCGCCACGGGTATCCGTATCATCGCGCCTATGCCCGGCAAGGGAACCGTCGGCATCGAGGTGCCCAACGAGAAGCCGCAGGTGGTCAGCATGCACTCCGTCATCGCCAGCAAACGCTTCCAGGAGGAGCAGAAGATGCGCCTGCCCATCGCCTACGGACGAACCATCACCAACGAGGTCTTCATGTTCGACCTGGCCAAGACGCCGCACCTGCTCGTCGCCGGTGCCACCGGTACGGGTAAGTCCGTCGCTATCAACGCCATCATCACCTCGCTCCTCTACAAGAAACACCCCGCCGAACTCAAACTGGTCATGGTGGACCCCAAGATGGTGGAGTTTGCCCCCTATAAGCCTCTGCTGCGGCACTACCTGGCTGCCATGCCTGACACCGACCCCGAGCAGATAGTCATCACCGATTGCGACCGCGTCATCAACACCCTCAACTCACTCGTTATCGAGATGGAGAACCGCTACAAACTGCTGATGGATGCCGGCGTGCGCAATCTCGAAGACTATAACGACAAGTTCATCAACCGCCGCCTCAACCCCCAGAAACTTGTGGCGGACAGCCTGCACCACCAGTACCTGCCTTATATCGTGATTATTATCGACGAGTACGGCGACTTCATCATGCAGGCCGGCAAGCAGGTGGAGACGCCTATCGCACGTATCACGCAGAAAGCGCGTGCCGTGGGTATGCACATGATTCTCGCCACGCAACGCCCGTCCGTCAATATCGTGACCGGTGTCATCAAGGCCAATATCCCGACGCGTATCGCCCTGCGCACCCAGTCGGTCATTGACTCGCGCACCGTTCTGGACGCCAAGGGCGCCGAGCAGCTCATCGGCCGCGGCGACTCCCTCTATGCCGGCAACGCCAGCATCACCCGTGTCCAGTGCGCCTTCGTCGATACGCCCGAGGTGGACGAGATAGTCGGCCATATCGCCAAGCAGCAGCGCTACTTTGAGCCGTACCAATTGCCTGAGTATGTGGGCGAAGGAGGCGAGGGCGAGGCGCTGGCTCCCGGCTCGGTGGATATGAAACGGCTCGACCCCATGTTCGCCGACGTCGCACGCTATGTCGTCAGCAAACAGGAGGGCTCGACCAGCCGCCTGCAGCGCGCCTTCGAGATAGGATACAACCGCGCAGGCAAACTCTCCGACCAACTGGAGGCCGCAGGCATCGTCGGACCCAACAAGGGCTCCAAAGGCCGCGACGTGCTCATCCAGGACTTCGACCAATTAGAGAAGATACTCGACGAACTCGGGGCCAAATAACCGCACGGCCACCGGATACTAACAGACAAACCTATGCGATTACTACTCATACTCAGTATATTACAATCCCTCTTCACCGCTGTGGAGACCAAGCCCCTGGAGGCGGATATCAACCTGACTGTCACCGAACAGCGTGCGCAGCCCTTCAGTTACAACGGCCACGGAGTCGTCTATGGCAAGCGTTTCCTCGCCGCACTCATGGGCTACGAACTGGCCTATGACGGCCGGACGATGTACGTATGGGCGGAGGACACGGACGAACTGACCCTGACGACCCCCTCCGAGCAGGAGCTGCTGGAGGTCAATCCTTTCCTCTTCGCGCGCGAGGTGTATAAGGTGTCGCGTGAGACGGAGAAAGTGGCCGCCGATGGCCGGACGGCCGTCATCACACTCACTCCGGCGGAGCAGACCGCGACACAGCGACAGACGACACGCGTGGTCGTGCGTGTCAGCCGCGAGGGCAATGACTGGCTGCCTACAGACATCGAGCTGCATGAGGGGACCAAGGTCACGAAGCTCTCCTTCAGCCATGTACGTTGGGCGGACACCGACATCGTCTTCGTACTCGACCATCCGTCGGCCTTCCTCAACGACCTGCGCTAATATGAATGAATAAATGGTAAATGAATAAATAGTAAATGAACAAGTGTCTAATTATTGGCAGCGGCCCCGCGGGCTATACTGCCGCAATCTACGCCGCTCGGGCGAATATGGAACCGGTGCTCATCGAGGGCCCGCAACCGGGAGGACAACTGATGATAACCACCGAGGTGGAGAACTTCCCCGGCTATCCGGACGGTGTGGAGCCGTTCCAGATGATGGACGACATGCGCCGTCAGGCAGAGCGCTTCGGCACGCGCTTCGTGTCCGGTATCGTCACCAAGGCCGAACTGACCGATACGGTCAAGCGTATATGGGTGGAGGACAACGACCTCTACGAGGCACAGACCGTCATCATCGCCACCGGCGCTTCCGCCCGCTGGCTCGGCATACCCTCCGAGAAAGAGTACCGCGGACGCGGCGTGAGCGCATGCGCGACATGCGACGGCTTCTTCTACCGCGGTAAGACCGTCGCCGTCGTCGGAGGCGGAGACACGGCATGCGAGGAGGCGGGCTATCTGTCCAACCTGTGCAAGAAGGTCTATCTCATTGTCCGCAAACCCTATCTGCGTGCCTCGCAAATTATGCAGCAGCGTGTCTTTGACAACCCCAAGATAGAGGTTCTCTTTGAGCATAACACCGTTTGTCTGACCGGTGAGCAGAAGGTGGAGGGGGCAGACCTGGTCTATCGCAAGGGCGAACCCGACGAGCAGATGCATCATATAGCCATTGACGGCTTCTTCCTGGCTATCGGGCACCATCCGAACACGGGCCTGTTCAGCGGGCAGTTGGACCTGGATGCCGAGGGCTATATCATCACGCGCCCGGGCACACCCTGCACATCGCTCCCCGGCGTCTTTGCCGCGGGCGACTGCGCCGACCCGCACTACCGTCAGGCTATCGTCGCCGCCGGCTCGGGCTGCACGGCTGCCCTGGAGGCAGAGCGCTATCTCAAGACTCTCTAAGCACACGCTATATGACAAAACGTCACGGGAAAGACCATTCCCGTGACGTTTTGTTAGTGCCCCTCCTCCCTTTTCTGTTCGTACTATGACCGTACTATGTCCGTATGATGACCGTACCCTTACACAACTGACATAATGTAAGGGAAAACTCGATTCAGGTAGCAAAGTGTCAGAATCGGCAGGCTCCCTCAGGCGGGTGTGCGTGAAGCGCGGGCTATTTGGGCGGCATTGAAGAGGTTCTGCCACACGATGTAGGCGGCAGGGCCTAATGCGGCAAGCGGGCACAAGTAGGTCTGCGCCATCCATACGCCGAGGGAGGTGTTCTTCTGCCCGAAGGCCTGTCCGGCTGTTATCTGCGTGATACCGGCCGGGTCTGTCGGCGCCGTGGCGGGGTTGAGCAACACGTCTCGGTAGTCGGTGCCGTGGCTGGTGCTGGGGAAGCGGCGGCCGATATATTTGCCGAGGAAGAACTGCAGCAGGCAGGCGAGTAGTGCGCCGACGAGGAGCCAGAGGACCGTCCAGCCGCTGTATTGGGCGTGCACCATGGTGTGGGTGATGTTGCCCATGAGGATGACGAGTGTGCCGACCCAGAGCCAGAAGGGAATCTGCGAGAGGGAGGCAGGCAGATGGAAGGGTGTCGGGTCGCCTGTGCGCCGGTGGAGGGCGTTATAGGTCAGCCGTAGTGCCCATGCGAGGAAGAAAGGCAGCAGGAGCAGCGGTCCGACCTTGGAGAGGATGAGCAGGCCGGCATGAACGAACGTGATGCCGGAAGCAGGGTTGACCAACGGGAAGAAAGCCGGCACGATGACGGCTGTGGCAAAGTTGCTGAGCAGGGTGAAGGTCGTCAGGTTCTGTATGCTGCCACCCAGTTTGCCGGCGATGACGGGTGCCGCGGTGGCGGTGGGCATGATGAAGCAGGCCATGAGACCCTGTGCCAACAGGACGTCGTGCGTGGTATAGAGCAGGCCGTAATAGGTGATGAGCGTGAGGAGAATCTGCGCGGTGAGGACTATCCAATGCCAGCGGTGCAGGCGGAGGTCCATCGGGTCTATCTTGCAGAACGTGAAGAAGAGCATGAGGAAAATCATCCACGGCAGCGCCGGCATCAGGTGCCGGAAGAGCGGGAAGCCGGCTATGCCGACGAGCATGGCTGCGGGCAGGGCGACGGAGGAGGCTATGTTACGTTTGCCGGTCATCGGTATGCGTTAGAAGCCAAAGGAGAAGCCGCCCATAGCCGTGAAGCAGGAGCCGTGGTTCCACACGGGGAGGTAGCGGTTGAGGTACTGCTGCGCCGTGCCGGTGACTTCGCTGGAGATGGTGGGGGTGAGGTTGTCATAGCCGCGGGCGTTGTTGTAGGAGAGACTGATGCGCAGGTACATGTTCGGATGCACCTCGTAGATGCCTTTGAGGGTGACTTCGTCGTTGCGGTAGATGACGCGGTCGAACGGCTTCTGCTTGATGGTCTGTCCGATGTTGCCGTCCGTGACGCGGGCGCCGTTGCTGTTGACGCCTCCGCGGAGGTAGCGGTAGCTGTTGTACTTGGTGTCGTTGGTGTAGGAGAGGACGATGCGCATGCCCCGGATGGGCCGGTAGGCGGCTTCGACGAAGATAGACTGCGCGTTATCGCCCATGTAGTGGCCGAGGTTATAGCTGTTGCTGGCCCATGTGAGTACACTGATGGAGTGGGTGTAGCAGGCTATATAGGCGCGCATGAACTCGCCGCGGAGCGAGAGTCCTTTGACCGGCCATCCGGACCAGTTGAAGCCGACGAGGTAACTGATGGGGTTGTTCTCAGGATTGGAGGACTTGAGGCGGGCGAACTTGAACTCGTCGATGTAGAACGAGCCGTAGAGCTGCAGGTGGTCCACCGGCCGAATGGAGACTGAGGCGAAGGCCTGCGAGTTCTGGTTCTCGACGCCCAGGCCTTTGGTCAGCAGGTGGTCGAGCGACTTGTAGAAGGCGACGGGGATGAAATAGGCGGCCTGCACATTGTTCTCGCTATAGACGATAGAGTTGCCCAGGGAGAAACTGATGTACTTGATGGGCGTGAAGGTGAACATGTTGGCCGCCATAAACTTGTTGGCAGGGCGGTAGTGGCGCTTGATTTGTCCCTCGACATTGGTTGTCTCGTCGAAGTATTTGGTGGAGTCTGCGACGTTGCTCACGAGCCAGGCGTGGAAATAGTCGAACTGGAACCAGGAGCATGGCGTGAGTTGCAGGGTGACCATGGGGACGGCGGGTGTGCGTCCGGAGAGGATGTTGGAGCAGTGGTAGGCATCGCCCCAACGTATCTGCTCGCGCTGGATGCCGATGCTGCCGAACCATGCGTGCGCCATGATGCCTCCGCGCGAGTCGGAGAAGTCTCCGCCATAGTTGGCCTCCTTGTACTGGACACCCTGTTCCATGTTGAGGAAGCCGGGTTTGGTCAGTTTGGCGCCGTCAATCTTGGAGGTGAGGTCGGGGTAGTAGGTGTCGGAGAGTGCGGCGGTGCCGTTGTAGCTGACATCGCGGAGCGAGCCCCATATGCTGAGGTGCTTGGCGATGTCCATCCGGAGCTCGGCTCCCCACCACCGCTTGATGATAGCGCCGCGCTTGCTGCCGTAGAGGTCCATGCCGAGGATGGGTTCGATGGACATCTTGAAGAGGCGGTTGGGTGTGCTGTAGGAGAACTGGGGCGAGGCGAGCGAGAGGTCGAAGGTGCGGCGGTCGGTATATTGGACATAGCCGCTGACCATGGTGTCGCGCTCGAGTGCGAAGACATTACGGTAGAAGTCGAGCGTCTTGCGTTGGCGGCGGTCGAGGAGCGAGTCGCGCTGTTGTGCCTCGTCGAACATGGCGGCGAACTGCTGGCGCGTGTACGGGCGTACGGCGGTCTGGCGGCAGATGATGCCGTCGGTGATGAGTTCATCCGCGAAGTCATAGACCTCGGTATATTGCATGCTGACGGGGATGGCCTGTGCGAGAGCGTGCATCGTGCTGAGTGATAGCAGAATGCATAGCGCAGGCAGGAGACGTGCAAGGCGCTTCATAGGGCAGGGGCGTGCTTATTTACGGCGTGCGTTGAGGGCGTTCACCACCTCGTTGGTGATGTCGTAGCCTTCGGCAGCCATGAGGATATTATCCTTGCCGGTGTTGGCCATGATGATATGGTAGCGTCCGTCGGCGTTGAACTCGCGGAGGAAACCGGTCAGCGTGTCAGCCAGTTGGAGGTTGAGATTCTGATTCTCAAGCATGATTTCCTGTGTGAGTTTGGCCTCGAGTTGCTCAAGTTCCTGCTGCTTGCGGAGGAGCCGTTGCTGCTCGTTCTCAGCGCGTTCGCGGCTGAGGAAGGCGTTGTTCTCCAGTTTGCGTTGGAAGTCCGCCATTTCCTGTTGGAGGGTGCGTGCTTTGGTGTTGAGTTTGAGGCGTGCGTCCTCCTGTTTGGACATGAGTCGTTCCTGTGCTTCCTGTGCGAAGGTGTAGTTGGTGAGCAGGCTGTCGAGGTTGAGGTATGCGACAGGCAGGTTCCCTTCGGCGACGACGGCTTCGGTCTGCACGGGTGCTTTGGTCTGCGGCTTAAAGCAGAAGAAGAGGACGAAGAGGGTAATGACGGCTGCTCCGAGTACGGAGTCGATGATGATTTGAATCTTGTTCATATTGGTTGTTCTTTATATGTTAGTTCGTGGTTATGGTCGGCGTCCTGTGGGAGTAGCTTCGACCGTCGGTCGA
Source organism: Paludibacteraceae bacterium (assembly GCA_017483945.1). Taxonomy (GTDB): domain Bacteria; phylum Bacteroidota; class Bacteroidia; order Bacteroidales; family Paludibacteraceae; genus Colicola. The sequence continues at coordinate 9,123 of JAFUUE010000063.1, forward strand.
CCGTCGGCCGACCGTCGGCTTCGGTACGGGTCGCGTTCGGCGGGTGATGCGCCTTGTGGCGCACTCGCGGGCGAGCCGCCAGCGTCCCAGGTGGGGCGTTCTTTGTCATAACCCGCGTCCCGGGTGGCAGTCGTGGCCTGCGGGGCTTATAGCTGTTTCGGGTCGAGGCGGTTGGCCTTGGGTTTGCGTGCCTGCCGGTCCTGGGAGGTGGCGCATGAGATGCCTCGTTCGCGCATGGCTCGGCTCTGCCCGACATCCTGGGACCCGAAGGTGCCGTTGCGCTTGACGATGATACGTACAGCGAGCAGGGTAACGGCGAGCGCTACGAGCAGAAGGACTATGAGCAGGGTTTTCCACATGACGGCAAGCAAACAAATCAGGCTACAAAGATACAGCTTTTTTTTGAAACTACCTAATTTTTCCTGCGAATAATGCAAAAAACGCGCATGGTCTTGCATATATGGAGGATTTTTTGTACCTTTGTGCGCTAAATTTGTATGAATCGTTAAAGAGAATAAGATTATGGCAACACCACAACAATCAGGAACATTGTTCAACGCCCTGACGTCAGGGAGTAAGATTATCGGAACGATTATTGCGGATGCGGACATCCGTATCGATGGAGTCGTGGAGGGTGACGTCCAATGCGCGGGCAAGGTAGTGATAGGTGAGCGCGGTCGCCTGAAGGGGACCATCAACTGTCAGAACGCGGAGATTATGGGCACGATAGAGGGGAAGATAGAGGTGAAACAGACGCTGGCCCTTCGCGCGACGAGCAACCTGCAGGGCGAAGCCAAGACGCAGGTGCTGATAGTGGAGCCGAACGCCGTGTTCAACGGTACCTGCTCGATGGAGAAGAATGCTAACCCCGCTGCGGCGAAGAAGTGATACCGTCATGAGAATCAAACCGTTTCGCGGCATACGTCCGCCTAAGGAGCTGGTAGAAAAAGTCAATTCGCGCCCGTATGACGTGCTCAGTTCGGACGAGGCACGCGCGGAGGCGGAGGGCAATCCGATGTCTCTGTACCACATCATCAAGCCGGAGATAAACTTCGAGCCGGGCACGGACGAGCATGACGAGCGCGTCTATGCCTCTGCCCGCGAGCATTTCGATGCGTTCCGCGAGTGGGGCTGGCTGGTTCAGGACCCGAAGGAGCAGTACTATGTCTATGCACAGACGATGGACGGCCGTACGCAGTACGGACTGGTCGTTGCGGCATGGGTGGAGGACTACATGGAGGGCCGCATCAAGAAGCATGAGCTGACGCGTCGTGACAAGGAGGAAGACCGCATGAAGCATGTGCGCGTGAACAACGCCAACATCGAGCCGGTGTTCTTCGCCTACCCGCATCGGGACGACCTGGACGCCATCGTGGCGCGCGTGACAGCCGGTGAGCCGGAGTATGACTTCACGGCCGGGATAGACGGCTTCCGGCATCAGTTCTGGGTGATAAGCGACGACGAGACGATAGCTCGTATCACGGAGATAGTCAGTCAGATACCTGCTATGTATATCGCGGACGGACACCACCGTTCGGCCGCTGCGGCGCTGGTGGGGAACGAACGCAAAGAGCAGAACCCGCATCACACGGGCGAGGAGGAGTATAACTATTTCCTGGCGGTGTGCTTCCCGGACAACCAGCTGAATATCATTGACTACAACCGCGTGGTGCGTGACCTGAACGGCCTGTCGGACGAGGCGTTTCTGGAGGCGTTGCGCGCCGATTTTGACATGGAGCCGAAGGGTGGGGAGGTCTATCGTCCCTGCGGGCTGCATAATTTCTCGCTCTACCTGAGCGGCGAATGGTACAGCCTGACCGCCAAGGCCGGGCGCTACAACGATGCGGACCCGATAGGCGTGCTCGATGTGACCATATCCAGCAACCTGATATTGGACAAGATACTCGGGATAAAAGACTTACGCTCGGACAAACGTATCGACTTCGTGGGCGGCATCCGCGGCCTGGGCGAGTTGAAGCGTCGGGTGGACAGCGGCGAGATGCGTATGGCGCTGGCCCTCTATCCTGTTACTATGCAGCAGATTATCGACATCGCGGACTCGGGAAACATCATGCCGCCGAAGACGACTTGGTTCGAGCCGAAACTGCGGTCGGGACTGGTAATACATGAATTGGAATAAGTGAAGCGACTACCTATATATATAATGCTGCTGGCGGTCTTGCTGAGCAGTTGCAGCATCAAGACGCGCATCAAGCGTGCGGACAAGAAGTACGAGATAGGCGAGTACTACGATGCAGCCGTGATTTACAAGCAGGTCTATCCGCGTATCAACGCCAAGAAAGAGCGCGCCCTCAAGGCACATGTGGCTTTTAATCAGGGCGAGTGCTACCGTATATTGAACAACACCAGGGCGGCCGGCTGTTATGCCCAGGCTATCCGGTTCAAGTACCCCGATTCGATAGCCTATTTCCGTCAGGCTCAGGTGCTTAGCTACCAGGGTAAGTACAAGGATGCCGAGAAGGCGTACGAGGCTTACTTGGCGTCCTACCCGTCGGATGCGGCGGCGTTGGCGGGGCTGAAAGCCTGTCGCGAGGTGGGCGAATGGAAGAAACAGATGTCGCGCTACAAGGTGGGGCCGTCGAAAGAGTTCAACCAGAAACGCAGTTCCAACTTCGCGCCCGCCTTCATCGGCACGGATGGCGATGCGCTCATGTTCACCAGCAACCGGCAGGAGAACAGCAGCAAGAAGAAACTCAAGCGCCCCAGTCCCGTGACGGGCGCACAGACATTCCGCATCTATTCGGCGCGCAGGAATGCGGCCGGCGCATGGGAGGATATACAACTGCCTGAAGGCCTGTACGATGACGGCGAGGAAAGCGAGAAGTCCGACAACGACAGCACGTCGCAGGCTAATGCCGGCACGGCCGAGATAGGCGTGTGCTCATTCACCGCCGACGGCAAGACGATGTACTTCACCTTCTCCCGTCCGGCCAATGGGCAGGACCTGGGGGCGAAAATCTTCACCTCCACTCGCGCAAGCGGGCAATGGACTGCTCCTCAGGAGGTTGTGCTCTTCCGCGACAGTAGTATCACGGTGGGGCATCCGGCGGTGAGTGCCAACGGCGACACCCTCATCTTCGTGAGCGACGCCCCCGGCGGCTTCGGCGGCAAGGACCTGTGGATGGCGGAGCAGGACGGGGCAGAGTGGGGCAATGTGCAGAACCTCGGCCCGCTGGTGAACACGTCGGAGGACGAGCTATTCCCCTGCTACCGCGCGGACGGGCGGCTCTATTTCGCCAGCAACGGCCATGCCGGCTACGGCGGACTGGACCTCTTCGTCGCCGAGCGTGACACCCTCGCCGCGCAGTCCGACTCGCTCACCGGCCCGATAGCTTTTGCGGTGCGTAACATGGGACAGCCCTTCAACAGCAACGGCGACGACTTTGGCATCACCTTCGTCGGCTCGTCCGAGAACGGCTTCTTCTCCTCCAACCGCGGCCAACGCAAGGGGTTGGACCAGATATACTCGTTCTACCTGCCGGAGATGGTCTTCACGCTGCAGGGCGCGGTGACCGACCAGAACGGCGCGCCGATAGCCGATGCGATGCTGCGTATCGTGGGCGACGACGGCACCAACAGCCGCCTGAACGTGCGCCGCGACGGTACCTATAAGGTCAAACTCAACCGCGATGTGCGATATGCTGTCCTGGCGGCCGCCCGCGCACACCTCAACCAGACCGCCCGACTCAACACCCTCGGCCTGCAGGACAGCCGGGCTTATACCCAGGACTTCACGCTCGCGCCCGTCTCCAAGCCCGTCCAGATGGATAATGTCTTCTACGAGTACGGCAAGTGGAACCTCACACCCGAGTCGGAGACCGGCCTGCAGACACTGGTTAAGTTGCTGAATGATAATCCGAATATCACTATCGAACTGTCGGCCCACACCGATATGCGCGGCGACTCCGTCTTTAACGTCACCCTCTCGCAGAAGCGTGCGCAGGCCGTCGTGGACTACCTGGTCGAGCACGGTATCGAGCGGGAACGACTCACGCCGGTCGGCTATGGCAAGCAGCGACCCGTCGTCGCCGACAAGGCCCTGCACGACCGCTATAAGTTCATCCCCGTGGAGCAGGTGCTGGACGAGCCCTTCATCCTTGCCCTGCCGGAGGATAAGCAGGAGATTTGCAACCAAATCAACCGCCGCACCGAGTTCAAAGTGCTCAAAACGACCTATAAACTATACTGATACAGCCCGTCATGAGACAATATTTAGACCTGATAGACCGCGTCCTGACTGAGGGCGTTCGCAAGGAGGACCGCACCGGCACCGGCACGCTCTCCGTCTTCGGACACCAGATGCGCTTCGACCTCAGCGAGGGGTTCCCCCTCCTCACAACCAAGAAGTTGCACCTCAAGTCCATCATCTACGAACTCCTCTGGTTCCTCCGTGGCGACACCAACGTCCGCTACCTTCAGGAGCACGGCGTGCGTATATGGAACGAGTGGGCCGACGCCGACGGGGAACTCGGGCCCGTCTATGGACACCAGTGGCGCTCATGGCCCGACTACAACGGCGGCACCATCGACCAGATAGCCCTCGTTCAGCAGCAGATACGTACCAACCCCGACTCGCGGCGGCTCATCGTCAGCGCATGGAACGTGGCGGAGGTCAACCGCATGGCCCTGCCTCCCTGCCACACGCTCTTCCAGTTCTACGTGGCCGACGGACGCCTCTCCCTGCAGCTCTACCAGCGCTCCGCCGACATCTTCCTCGGCGTGCCCTTCAACATCGCCTCCTACGCCCTGCTGCTTCAGATGATGGCGCAGGCGACAGGGCTCCAACCCGGCTCTTTCGTACACACCCTCGGAGATGCACATATCTACCTCAACCACCTCGACCAGGTACGGCTCCAGCGCACACGCGAACCCAGGCCCCTACCGACCATGCGCATCAACCCTGACATCAAGGATGTGTTCGGGTTCCAATACGAAGATTTTGAACTGATTAACTATAATCCGCACCCGCACATCGCGGGCACCGTTGCCGTATGATTAGTATCATCGTTGCCATAGACGAGCATAATGCCATCGGGCGCCGCGGTGAGTTGCTATGCCACCTCCCCGACGACCTCCGCCACTTCAAGCAGGTGACAGCCGGAGCCACCGTCATCATGGGCGAACGCACCTTCTTCTCCCTGCCGCGCCATCCGCTCCCCAATCGCCGTAATATCGTCCTCACAGACGTGCCCGGCAAGACTTTCGAGGGCGCGGAGGTCGCTTATAGCATCGACGAAGCGCTGCGCATGGCCGACGCCGACCGTGAGAACTTCATCATCGGCGGCGGCATAATCTATCGCCAGTTCTTCCCGCTCGCGGACAAACTCTATATCACACATATCGAACATACCTTCGACGACGCGGACACCTTCTTCCCCCTCATCACGGAGGACGAGTGGCGCCCCCTCACGCCCGACACGGCGACCCACGGCATCGCCGCCCATAACGCCGACGACTGTCACCCCTTCCCCTTCCGCTTTGCCGAGTATCTGCGGAGGACCTAACGAACCTGGAACGAACCTGGAACGAACCTGACCCATGAAAATAGCTTTCTAACAGCAGAATACACATAACCAAAATAGACATAAATCACGAATGAAAACCGCCCTCATCACAGGAATAACAGGACAAGACGGCAGCTTCCTGGCCGAACTCCTGTTGGAAAAAGGATACGAAGTGCACGGCATCATACGCCGTAGCTCCACCTTCAATACCGGACGCATCGAGCACCTCTACTTGCAGGAGTGGGTGCGCGACCAGAAACGCAAACGCGCCATCAACCTCCACTATGGAGACATGACCGACTCCTCCAGTCTCATACGCATCATCGCCGAGATACAGCCCGACGAGATATACAACCTCGCGGCGCAGAGCCATGTCAAGGTCTCCTTCGACGTGCCCGAATATACCGCCGAGGCCGACGCCGTCGGTACACTCCGCTTGCTCGAGGCCGTACGTATGCTCGGCTTTGAGAAACGCACGCGCATCTACCAGGCTTCTACCAGCGAACTCTTCGGACTCGTCCAGGAAGTGCCACAACGCGAGACTACACCTTTCTATCCCCGTAGCCCCTATGGCGTGGCAAAGCAGTATGGTTTCTGGATAACCAAGAACTACCGTGAGGCATATGGTATGTTCGCCGTCAATGGCATCCTCTTCAACCACGAGTCCGAACGGCGAGGAGAGACCTTCGTCACACGCAAGATAACCCTCGCCGCCGCCGCTATCGCCAACGGCAAGCAGGACAAACTCTACCTCGGCAACCTCTCCGCACGGCGCGACTGGGGCTACGCACGCGACTATGTCGAGTGCATGTGGCTCATCCTGCAGCACCCCACGCCCGAGGACTTCGTCATCGCTACTGGCGAGATGCACACCGTACGCGAGTTCTGCACACTCGCTTTCCATGAGGCCGGTATTGAACTCGACTGGCAGGGCGAGGGCGTGGATGAGAAGGGTATCGACCGCGCTACAGGACGCATCCTCGTCGAGGTGGACCCCAAGTTCTTCCGACCCGCCGAGGTCGAGCAACTGTGCGGCGACCCCGCCAAAGCCAAGCAACTGCTCGGATGGAACCCCCGCAAGACCTCTTTCGAGCAACTGGTTAAGATCATGGTACATAACGACATGGCTGCCTATGGAAAAGCATAGTAAAATATACGTGGCCGGACACCGCGGCATGGTCGGTAGCGCTATCGTCCGCGAACTGCAACGCCAGGGCTACACCAATATTATTACGCGTACGCACGCGCAACTCGACCTCACCCGCCAGGCTGATGTCGAGGACTTCTTCGCCGCAGAACGGCCCGAATACGTCTTCCTCGCCGCGGCCAAGGTAGGGGGCATCGTGGCCAACCGGAACGCACTCGCCGACTTCATGTACCAAAACATGATTCTCGAGATGAACGTCATACATGCCGCATGGCAGAATGGCTGTAAGAAACTCGAGTTCCTCGGCTCCAGTTGTATCTACCCCCGCCTCGCCCCGCAACCGATGACGGAGAGTTGCCTCCTTACCGGCGAACTCGAGAAGACCAACGAGGCCTATGCCCTCGCCAAAATCAGCGGACTCAAGTACTGCGAGTTCCTCAACCGCCAGTACGGCACCGACTATATCAGCGTCATGCCGACCAACCTCTACGGCCCCAACGACAACTACCACCCCGAGCACAGCCACGTCCTCCCGGCGCTCATCCGGCGCTTCCACGAGGCCAAACTCGCCGGGGCTGACTCCGTCACATGCTGGGGAGACGGCAGCCCCCTCCGGGAGTTCCTCTATGTCGATGACCTCGCTAACCTATGCGTCTTCCTCATGAACCACTATTCCGGCAACGAGACCGTCAATGCCGGTACGGGCAAGGAGCTGACTATCAAGGCACTCACTGAACTGGTCGCCAAGGTTGTCGGCTACCACGGACGCATCCTCTGGGACACCTCACGCCCCAACGGTACGCCGCGTAAACTGCTGGATGTGAGCAAGGCAACCGCCCTCGGATGGACCTATCGTACCGAGTTGGAGGATGGTATCCGACTCGCTTACAACGATTTCCTCACTAACCCCATGCGCGCCGAGCGCTGATGCCCTATATGACCATACGTATCTATACCCTCACCAGTGCCTTGCACGACGTGGCACGCATAGAAGAGCAGACACGCCTCTTCCTCTCTGAGATACAAGCCGCTACGCCCTACCGGCTCGACCTCGCGGGCGATGACATGCAGACCTTCACCACGGACGACCTGCCCGTCCTATTCGTTCGGACCGGAGGCACGGAAGGACTCTATCTGCGCAATATCCACTGCTTCGCCGGACGGACAATCTACCTGCTCACTTCCGGCAAAAACAACTCCCTCGCTGCCTCGGCGGAGATACTCTCGCACATACGGCAGCATGGCGGAGTGGGGGAGATACTCCATGGCAGCCCCGAATATATCGCCCGTCGTCTCACCGTCCTCGCCCGCGCGCAGGAGGCACGACTGCGCCTCAGTGGGCAGCATATAGGGGTCATCGGTGAGCCTTCCGACTGGCTCATCGCCGGACAGGTCGATGAGAAAGCCCTGCGCGAACGGCTGAATATCACCATCTCCCGCATCCCGATGACCGAACTGCTGGACATCCTGCACACCAATCCGCCCATCGCCCCCGAGACACGCAGCCGCCTGCGCCACTCCGACAGCACCTATTTCGACGGCGCCCTCCGTATCTATCAGGCCATGCGCATCCTCATCGACCGCTCTCATCTGACCGCCGTCACCTTGCGCTGCTTCGACCTCCTCGGCGCTGTCCATAACACCGGTTGCCTCGCCCTCGCGCTCCTCAACCAGGAGGGCATACCTGCCTCCTGCGAAGGGGATATACCCACGCTCATCACCATGATGATCGCACATGCCCTCAGCGGACAATCCGGCTTCCAGGCCAACCCCGCACGCATCAATCCCGAGACCGACGAACTGCTCTTCGCTCATTGCACCGTGCCCCTCAATATGATACGTAACTATCAGTATGACACCCACTTCGAGTCCGGGATCGGCATCGCCCTCCATGGCGAACTGCCCACGGGGGATATCACGCTCCTCAAAGTCAGCGGAGACCTCCGGCGACTCTTCGCAGGCGAAGGACAACTCCTTCATAATCAGTACGAGCAAGACCTCTGCCGCACGCAGGTCATGCTCCGTGTGCCCGGAGCGGCGCAGTATTTCCTCAGCGACCCTATCGCCAACCATCATGTCATCCTACCCGGACATTGGAGCGACGCTTTCCGACAACTCCTCGATAGCACCCTCTGAAAACACCTTGTCATGACAACGGGAAGACATCGTACGAACCATTAAATACCTAAATTTTATGAGCACTATTTTCTTGTTCTCGACGAATCTTGATAACTGGACCGATTGGCACTTCTGGCTCTTAGTCATTATTGGAGGTGTTGTTTATGCCATCGCTCGTTATAAAGTCGGCGAGAAAAACGAGATACGCGAGGCGGAGAAGCGCCGCCGCAAGACACCGTCTATCCAGGCAGGACGCTTCTGCTCACTCTTCACCATGCCATACATCGAAGAGGCATGCCCGCACCTTTCGCGGCCTACATGCAGCAGACATATCCGAATATCCTCTGCGAACAACAGGGGGATAGCCAACTACACATAGTGGATAAGGACGACTCCGAGCACGACAGCGAACGGTACCTCTATTTCACTCACCTCAAGGAGGACGACATCCTCGCATTGCGCCTCCATGACCCCAAGGAGGTACAGGCTCAGGGCAGGTACCAATACACACACATAACCTCCCCTCTCGACGACAAATGGCCTGTCGCAAAAGCCATCAGGGAGACCATCGCGCATTTCCAACAACTCGCCGATGAGAAAAAATTAACCGCCAAACGCAAATAATATTTGCAAGTTTCGCAAAAAAATCGTACCTTTGCAACTACATTTATTGCACTATAACAATTAACTATAAAACTAACGCATTATGATTATTGAAAAAGTTCATGCGCGCGAGATTCTTGATTCGCGTGGCAATCCGACCGTTGAGGTGGAAATCACTCTGGAGTGTGGTGTTATGGGACGCGCAAGCGTGCCCTCAGGAGCATCGACCGGCGAGAACGAAGCACTCGAGCTTCGTGACGGAGACAAGGCGCGCTACCTCGGTAAGGGTACCCTCAAAGCCGTTGAGAATGTGAATACTAAGATTGCTCCCGCCATCATCGGCATGAGCGTCCTCGACCAACGCGGCATCGACGCTAAGATGCTCGAACTCGACGGCACGGCTACCAAGTCCAACCTCGGCGCTAACGCCATCCTCGGCGTCAGCCTCGCTGCTGCACACGCTGCTGCTAACTACCTCGAGATTCCTCTCTATCGCTACATCGGCGGTGCTAACGGACATGTCCTCCCCGTCCCCATGATGAATATCATCAACGGCGGTGCTCACTCGGACGCACCTATCGCCTTCCAGGAGTTCATGATTCGCCCCGTAGGAGCACCCTCCGAGCGCGAGGCTATCCGTATGGGTGCAGAGGTCTTCCACGCTCTCGCCAAACTGCTCAAGAAGCGTGGACTCTCTACTGCCGTCGGTGACGAGGGTGGATTCGCTCCCGCACTCAATGGCATCGAGGACGCACTCGATAGCATCATCCAGGCTATTAAAGACGCTGGATATGAGCCCGGTAAGGACGTCAAAATCGCTATGGACTGCGCTGCTTCCGAGTTCGCTACCTGCGAGAACGGAGAGTGGTTCTATGACTATCGCCAACTCAAAGACGGCAAGAAGAAAGACCCCAACGGGAAGAAACTCACCGCTGCCGAGCA
>JAFUUE010000064.1 GCA_017483945.1 Paludibacteraceae bacterium
ATGTAGGTGCCGCTCACCGTGTAGCTCTCGCCCTGCCATGTGTAGGCCTCGCCCTCGGCGATGTCCATCGCCTCGCGCTTCTCGAACGGCACACCCACGTTCAGTGACAGTACGATGACGCTGTCGCAGCCGGTGTAGGTCCGCAGTGTGTGCTCATACACACCCGTAGCGGTCAGTTCCTGGCCGTAGAAGTTATAGACCTCGCCTTGGCATATAGCGGCCTGACGGTTCACGCGGTAGCTCTTGCCCGTGTGCAGCGTCAGTTGATAGATGCTGTCCGTCCCGTCGGCGGTGGCCAGACTGTCGTAATAGACACCGTCGTGATACAGACTCTTGCCGTGCCACAGATAGGGCAGGTCGTTCTCGCACACGGTCGTGTCTTCCTCGAAGCGGTAGCTGTCGCTCACGACCAGTGTCAGGTAATAGACACTGTCGCAGCCGTACTGCGACTGATAAATCTCCCGGTACGTGCCGCTCACCGTGTACTCCTTGCCTTGCCACCGGCACTTGTCGCCCGCCACGATATAGCGTGTCTCCCGCTTCTCGAACGGGCTGACCACGTTCAGCGACAAGGTGATGACGCTGTCGCAGCCGTATTGTGTCTTCAGTGTGTGCTCATACGTGCCCGTCGTCGTCAGCCGGTGTCCGAAGAACTCATACTCCTCACCCGCACAGATGAACGCCTCGCGGTGGATACGGTATTTCGGACGTGTCTGCAGCGTCAGCTTATATACGCTGTCGGTGCCATATACGCTCTTGAGGCTGTCGTAGTAGGTGCCGTCGTGATAGAGCAGCTTGCTGTGCCACTCTAACGGCAACTCGTTCTCGCACACGGTCGTGTCTTCCTCTATCAGCAGGACCGGGTGGGTCTGCAGGTGCAGGTAGTGCACGCTGTCGCATCCGTTCGCCGCACCGCTGCGGGCCGTGTAGGTGCCCGTGATGCGGTAGGTCTCCCCGCGCCACGCGTAACTCTCGCCCTCGGTGATATGCACGGTCTGGTGACTCTCGTACGGGGGCAGGATGTTCAGCGACAACACGATGACGCTGTCGCACCCGCTCCGTGTCAGCAGCGTGTGCTCATACACACCCTGCTCCATCAGTACCCGGCCGTAGAAGTTATACTCGCCGCCCTGGCATATCGACATCTGTTGCGCCACGCGGTAGCTCTTGCCCAGACTCAGGTCCAGCTTATATACGCTGTCCGTCCCATAGACGGTCTTGAGGCTGTCGTAGTAGATGCCCCCGCGGTACAGGCTCTTGCCGTGCCATAGATAGGGCAGGTCGCTCTCGCATACCGTCGTGTCCTCCTCGAAGGCGTACTTCTCGTGCACCACCAGACGGAGGTAATAGATGCTGTCGCAGCCGTACTGCGTCTTGTATGCCGCGGTGTAGTCACCCGCGATGCGGTAGTCCTGACCCTGCCAGCGATAGGTCTCGCCCTCGGTGATATGCTTGGTCTCGCGGCTCTCGAACGGATACACAACGTTCAGAGCCAGCTGTATCAGGCTGTCACAACCGTATTGGGTCAGCAGGTGGTGCTCATACACACCCTGCGTGGTCAGCGACTGACCGAAGAACTCATACGTCCCGCCGGCGCAGAGGAACGCCTCCTGATAGGCGACGTACTTGGGCAGCACAGTCAGCACCAGACGGATGACCGTGTCGGTCTCCGCACTCATGTTGCTTGTGTGGTAATAGGTGCCCGTGCTGTACAATGGCTCGCCGAAGAATAGGTACGGCATCTCCGTCTCGCATGCAGTCACCTGGGCCTCGTGGTAGAACACCGGCTTCTCATGCACCGTGATGCGATAGACGCTGTCGCACCCTGCTGTGGTGCGCAGACTGTCCGTATAGACGCTCGCTGCCGTCAAGGCACGGCCGCGCCACCAGTAACTGCTCCCCTGACGGATGGTCACGTCACGGTCGTCCAGGTACGAGTGACCAGGGTTGACCACGATGATATACACCGAGTCGCGACCCGCTATCGTCTTGAGCGTGTCGTAGTACGTACCCGGACCGGTAATCGTGTTGTGGCGATACTCGATAGTCTCGTTCGGACATATCTCCAGTTGCTCACGCATCTGGTACGAAGGCGACTCTGCCGCCTGCGCAGACAGACTCAGCGTCAGCAGCGCTGCAGGCATAATCATTCCCAATGCACGTTTCGCCTTTCGTGCCAAGTGTTTCAAAGTATGTGTATCTTTCATAATAATATAATAATATACTATTAGTAATTATAGTTAATGGTTGTCGATTCTCAAATGCCCAAATCCCAAATGGTAAATGGTAAATGCCCAAATGGTAAATGCCTTTACATTTCGTAGCACTTGCATCCGTGATGGAAGGTACCGCTGCCGCCGCGGCTGCTGCCGCCTATCATGTAGGTGAGCTTGACACCCACGTAGTAGGGTACTATCCGGTCGCCCTGCTTGACACCCGACGAGTAGTACGGGTTAATCTGTACCTCGGTAGCGTTGCTCGTCTGCTCGTTCTCGTTGGGGAAGAGGACGATGTGACGGCTCGGGTCGCTCACACGGACTGCCGTGTTCAGACCGTACTCGAAGTAAGCACCCACCTTCAGTACATGGCATATGTCTGCACGGGTGCCGACATGAGACAGCACGTCATAACCCACTTCGCCTAAGATGGACCACTGCGGCTCCATCTTGGTCTCCATCGTGCTGCTGAACTCGTAGTTGCCGTAGGCGTGCTCCTCCATGTTCTCAAAATGGCCGTAGAACTCCGGGTAGTAGGCCGACAGACCGTACGAGCCCTTCGTACTGCCGCTCGTGGAGAAGGGGAACCCTATCTTCGCACCGGCACCGATGTAGAAACCGCGCAGGTAGTAACCGACCATCAGGGGCACTTCGCCGAAGTTCCAGTCGGTCTGCTCCTCCTGGTCCACACGGTAGCTGAACAAGGCGGGCTTGTTCTGCGTGTCCAATCCCCACGTGCTCGTCTGGTCGTTCGGGTCACGGCTGTCGTTCATGTACTGGAACTGGTCTGCACGTGACCAACTGTGCACGTGCTGGTACTGCGCGCCGACGCTCAACCAGAAACTCGCGATACGGAACTCGTAACCGATGCCGCCCAGCGCACCCCAACCGCCTAACGACAGCATGCGGGCACTGCCCTGCGGAGTCGTCACACTCACGTTCTGGTCTAACGAGTGGAATCCTGCACTTCCGCTGACGTAGAAGAAGTGATAATCCTCCGGTGTAAACGAACTGCTCCTGCGCTGTCCGAACACCATCGCCGGCATGACCGCCAGCATCAACAGTATAATGACTTGCTTTCTCATAATTCGACGTTCTACTAATTTGGAGTGCGCTACGCACCTTTCTTCTCTTATTAACCCCTCCCGGGACGCGGTTGCACCCGCATTGGGCTTTCGACTTTTGACCTCTGACTCCCGACTCCTGCGCGGGTTCACCATAGCGCGTGGGTGCACGCGGGCGAAGAGTTTACACACAAAGTCGCGACAAAGTTACTGCTTTTTTGTCACATACGCAAGACAAAATGTGAAAAAACTGTATTTTTCTGCAATTTTTCTTTAAAAACACACTTTCCTCCTGCTCCCTCTTGCGTATCTCAACCCCCTCAAATTCAGTCTCCACTGCCGAACGCAACCGTTACCTGACCGTTACCTGATCGTTACCTGATCCACCTGGGACGCGGGCGGCTCGCCCGCGATTGCGCCCCCAAGGCGCACCACCATCATCTCACGCACTATCCCACATCTCAAATAGGCTATTCGCCCTCTCTGTTATTCGGCTCATTATCAGTGCGCCGAACGGACCTGGAACAGACCTGGAACAGACCTGGAACAGCCACGGCTCTGTCAATCAGCATCTTCCGCCGCTCAGGTTCGGGTCAGGTTCGGGTCAGGTTCGGGAGCCCCTTCCCGGACCGCTGCTTTTTTCTGCATTTTCTGCCCCGGACCGCTTGTGTTTTCCGAAAAAAAAGAGTAACTTTGCACCCGCTAACGGGAGGACCTCGCGCCCTCCGCACACATAAAACATAATGCCATGAGACAATTCCTCTTCTGCCTTGCGCTCTGCTGCGCCACCCTCGCGCATGCCGCTACCGTCTATACCCGTATCAACGCCAAGCCCGCCGACGGCTGGGACGGTACCTATATTATCGTCTATGAGAAGTCTGACACACAGGCCGTTATATGGGACGGTACGGATGCTTCCGGCAATGTCGTCACCGCCCCTATCGTGGACGGGCGGATTACCTCCGAGGCGCTTGCCGGCTGCCATATCACCGTCACCGCCGAGGGTAACAATCGCTACTATGTCCGCACCGCCGATGGCTATATAGGCACCGCCGCCAAGAAGAACGGACTGACCTTCTCCGCCGGCGGACACGACTGCACCATCACCCAGAACGGCGCCTATACCCTCCTGGAGACCAACACCAACACCTGCCGCTTCCTCTGCTACGAACCCTCGCAGGGCACCTACCGCTTCCGTTTCTACTACGACTCCGCCAAGAAATGGGCGGATACCGACAAGCATAATATCCACTTCTACGCCCTCGGAGAAGTGGAACAGCAGGAGCCGCAGAACCGGCTGGATATCAATTATGCACACGCTGAGATGTATGCCTGCGAGAGCCGCTTCCCCACGCAGGCGGACCCCTATAGCCGGTATTTCATGACCTTCCTCTTCCTCGCCCAAGAAGAGAGCGATGACGCCGTGCCCCAACTGGGCTTGGAACTGCTGGCCCCGACGCAGTACTCCATCGCCGGCACCTATAAGTCGGACTATACCCCCGGTATGCGCTACTTCCTCAATTGCCAAGCCGGTGCCAAGCACTCCTACTTCATCTTCCCCAGCCGTGCCGAACAGGGCTGGTCCGAGGCCGCTATCAATCTGGCAGAGATGCAGATAACGAAGGTCGGCCCCTCCGCTTACCCCAATGCCTATATCTACCATATCCGCTTGGAATTCACCGACTCCAACCGCAAGATATGGACGCTGGACAAGGACCTCGATGTCTATGCATGGTGGATTGACTGCGACCGCTCCGGCAACAAGGACACCGACATGGACCCTGTCCCCTTTGCCCTCGAGTCAGGCACCCACACGCCCCAAGAGACCGGCCCGGACACACCCCAAGACCCCCAGGGCATAACCGACCTCCCCGCCGCGGAACAGGACTGCATAAAACTCCTCCGCAACGGTCAACTCCTCCTCATCCGCAATACGCAAGTCTATAACGCCTTAGGCCTCCGCCTGAGGTAGAAAAGACCGCAGGCGAGGAGGAAGTAGGCGACGGTCTGGATACAGAGGCCGATGAACTCCGTGCTTGTAGCGGCGAGGGATGCTCCCATTGAGTTGATGTGTATGAAAGCATGTGCACCGAAGGTGTACGGGATGCAGCATGCGATATACCACCACTCGTCGGGAATCATCTCTTTAGGCCAGGAGATGCCTGCCAGGAAGAGGAAGATGAGCGAGGAGGAGATGAGGAGCACAAGCCCTGACTCGCGGTTACGGATGAACATGCTGACACACAGGGAGAAGAATATAACGGCCAGCAGGTAGGGAACCATGAGCAGCAGGATGTCCCCGAACTGCCCGATATGGGGTAGGCCGAAGAGCCGCGGGTAGAGCCCCAAGAGGATAGCCGCCAGACCGTAATAGACGAGGAAATAGGCCATGGCGCGCCCGATAAGGTTGCGCAGGCTGTAGTTCTCGCGGTTCTCCTCGCGTGCCGTGCCGGTGAGCATGCAGATGCCGAAGAAGAGCGTCTGGTGGAGGATAAGAATGAGCACGGCCGGTATGAGGAAAGAGCCGTATCCGCCTGTGGGCGTGAAGAGGGCGACCTCGTGGTAGGGGGCGTCCTGCACCAGTGCCCATGCCATGTCTTTGCCGATACCCATCTGCTCGTATCGGTCTATCTGTATGTTGCGCATGTCCTCGAGCATGACCTGGTTGCAACTCAGGTAGATAGCCTTCATGTAGAGGAAGGAGGACATGTCGCAGTAGAGAGATATATGTGCCTGACCGAGCGGGTCGGCCAGTTGGTCGGCGAAGTCGCGGGGGAAGTAGATGATGCCATGCACTTTCTGCTCACGCAGCAGTTGCTCGGCCTCGATCATGGAGGCACATGTGTGCGTGAGCCGGATGTCGGGTGCAGCGTTCCATTTATGCAGGAAAGCGCGGCTCTGCGGCGAGTGGCTGAGGTCCACGACGGCGACCGGAACATCGGTTATCTGCTCGTTCCAATAGACGACCTTGTAGATGAGGGGATAGGCCAGTGTGGCGACCAGGAAAATGGTCAGCACGCCGGGGTCGCGGAAGATGCGACGCAGTTCATTTACCATTTGTTCAAGTACCATTTCTTTATTTATTTGAGCGGATAGTTCTGATTGATAAGTGCATTACAGAGTCGTGGCGCGACGAGCAGGGAGACCAGCAGGAAGGCCGTGAGTGCAAGCATGGGGCGGATGGTGTTGACGACGGGGCCTGCCATCAGTGCCTCGTTGACGTAGATGAGGTAGTAGTGACGCAGGGGCTCCATATAGGTGAGTGCCCGGACGGGCGGCAGCATGGACATCTGCGGGTAGGTGAAGCCGGACAGGGAGAACCCGAGCATGGAGTAGAGTGCGCCGATAGAGAGGGCGTCACGCAGGGTAGGGAGCAGCCCGATGAGCGTGATGCCGAGAGCCTCCATGGCGAAGATGAAGAGGACCATCCCGAAGAGCAGTCGCGCGTGGTTGCCATAGACAGGGAAGCCAGCGAAACGGTAGAGGATAGCGTGGCACCCGAGCCCGAGGATGAGGTAGATGACGGTGTAGGGGATGAGTTTGCCGATCATGGCGACGGTGTAGTTGCTCCCCGCGGCCCGCAGCCATGCGTGCGAGGTCTGCATCTTGAGCTCGTATCCGATAGCGAAGATGGTGAGCATGAGGCATATCAGTCCGAGTATGCCGGGCAGGATGGTGCTGACGAGATAGACGGAGTAGTTGCCCCATGGGTTGGCGACCATGTGCCCCTCAATGGTCAGGGGCTGTATGCGGTGCATGATGACGTCGTCGGTGAATCCCTTCTTACGGAGCACCTCGCGTTGGAAAGCGCCGGAGGTGAGGTTGACCATGGTCAGCATCTGCTTGTAGGCGGTGTTGCCCCCGACGGTGTAGGCGTTGGTGACGTAGAAGTCGAGTTGCGGCCGTTTGAGGGAGACCAGGTCGTCGTAGAAACCTTCGGGAATGACGAAGATGCCATAGATATGCCCCTGCTGCATGGCGAGTCGCGCTTCGGGGTAGGCGTTGGTCACGAGTCGGATATCCACAGAGGGCGTGGCCTGCATCTCATGGATAAGGCGTCGGGAAATGGTCGTCTGGTCCAAGTCCACGACCGCGACGGGCATGTTCTCCGCGGTGCCTCCCCGCATCAGCGTGAGGAAGAAGAAGGTGGAGAGGAGCATGACTCCGACGGAGGCGAAGAGGTAGAGCGGCCGCGCGAACATCATGTGCAGTTCGCGTTGCATGACTCGCCAAATGTTAATCAGAACGTATTTCATTAGTCAAAAGCAATTTGTCAAAACGCAAAAATTCA
This sequence comes from Paludibacteraceae bacterium, assembly GCA_017483945.1. Classification (GTDB taxonomy): domain Bacteria; phylum Bacteroidota; class Bacteroidia; order Bacteroidales; family Paludibacteraceae; genus Colicola. The sequence goes on from JAFUUE010000064.1 coordinate 7,572, forward strand.
AAACTCAAAAGCCGTCTGACACAATGTGAGGACACGATTGCCACCTGGGACGCGGGCGGCTCGCCCGCGGATGACCGAAACGGTCAAAACGCCCGATGTCATACCGCTGCATCTTAGCGGCGCACTCGCGGGAGCGATTGGCGACCGAGACAGCCCCCCGTGCCCGCGAATCCGAAAGGTCCTTTCGCAATAATCTTAAATCTTAAATCTTGACTTGAATCCTACTCTGCAACAAGCGCAGTCATGCCGGGACGCAGGTTGGGTATGCTGGTCGTGGGGCGGCACTTGACATCAAAGGTGCGTACGTCGTACCCTCCGTTCTGCTTCGTCGAGCGCCATGTGGCGTAGGTGCCCATGGCCTTGATATGCGTGACCGTGAGAGGATAGTGGACATTGTTGCCGAGTGCGGGGATAGTGGCCTCAACGACGCTGCCGAGAGGGAAGCGGGAGAGCATGTCCTCGCGTACGGCGAAGGTGAACCATACATCGTTGAGGTCCACAATAGACATGACGGGCGAGCCTTGCCCGACGAGTTCTCCCACTTTCGGGAATAGCTCGCTCACCTCGCCGTCACAGGGCGAGAGCAGGTATTTCTCGGCCTCGGCCGCGGCTACCTCTTGGAGGATACCGTCCACTTTGGCCACCTGCGCTTCGGCCGCTGCTTTGTCTTCTGCGCGTGCTCCCGCGAGTGCCATCTGGTACTGGCTCCGTGCGGCCTTGACGGTCGCTTCGGCGGCTTTGTATTGTGCCTCTACCTCGTCCCGTTTCTGTGCGCTGACTACGCCTTTGTCGTATAGGCGTTGCACGCGTTCGTAGCTCTTGCGGTAGATCTCCTCACCGGCTTTGGCTTTCTGGTAGAGCTCGTAGGCGCCCTGTATCTGCTCACGTTGGGCTCCGTTCTTGGCTTTCTGGTTGACGGCTTCAGCCATCTCCCGTGCAGCGAGTGCCTGTGCTTTCTTGGCCTCCACTTCCGGGGAGTAGATGACGACGAGCGTGTCGCCTTTCTTGACCTGCTCGCCCTCTTCATAGAGGTACATCTCGATACGTCCGGGGACTTTGCCCGATACGCGGTACTCGGCCGCTTCGGCTTCGCCTTGGATGAGGATTTTCTCGGGTTGCAGGGCCACGATACCCACAATTGCCACGATGATTACTACTGTCAGCAGGGCTACAAGACCCAGCAGCAGACTCCCTTCTTTTCTCTGTTTCATAATAATTTTATCTTGAATCTTAAATCTTAAATCTTGAATCACAAAGTACGCAAGTACTTCCGTAACATCGTCTCGGTCGTCTTGGCTTCGGCTTCGGCGTCCACGAGGTCGGTGGCTGCGGAGAGCCAGAGCGTCTGTGCCTGCATGAGCTCGGAGGAGGTGATCATACCTGCGTCGTAGGACTCCTGTGCCATGCGGAGCACCTCCTCGGCGTTCTTGCGGGTAAGCTGCGCGAGGACTATCTTCTGCTGCGCTTCCGTCAGTTTCTGGTTGGCCTGTGTGGTCTGGAGGGTGAGCATCTCGCGTGCCTCTTCAGTCTTGAGCGCGGCTGCGTTGGCGGCGTGCTTGGCGGCCTTGTAGCGGAGGATGTCATCGGCATGTGCGATGGGGATGTTGACCACTACTCCGGCGGAGAAGAATCCCTTGCCGTCCCAGTTGCTGCTGAACCCGTTGTCCACGTTGGGGTTGGTGTATATATACCCGGCGGAGGCGACGATGTTAGGCTGCAGTCCGGCGGCCATGAGCTTGGCGTTGTACTGCGCGATGTTGTTGGATTCCTGGAGAAGCCGTATCTCCGCGCGGTTGGCGACTGCGGCGTCGAGGTGGGTGGTGTCGAGGGCTAACTGCGTGTCCGCCAGCCCGCTTTCGTCGAGCGAGAAGACAGAGTTGAGTGGCAACCCGCATACCTGCGCGAGGGCCATGTTAGACAGGCGGAGTCCGTTCTCGGCTTGGAGTTTCTTCACCTCGGCTTCGCCGCGTTTGGTGGCGACATTGAGCAGGTCCGACTGCGTGGCGACGCCTTCGGTAAGTGCCTCTTTGACATCGTTCTCCAATCGGCAGAGGAGGTTGTAGTACTGCTCGGCGAGTTGTTTCTTCTTCGAGACGGAGACGACGCGCCAGTAGGCCTCGTCCACGGAGTAGATGATGTCGTCGTGCTTGGCTTCGGACTCGATGGTGGCGATGTTCTCCGTGGACCGGGCTATCTTATATAGTTGCGTGATGCGCCCGCCGGTGTAGATAGGCTGTGTGATGCCGACTTGAGCAACCACGATGTGTGTCAGGTCGAGTGTCATTTTGTCATAAACGGTCTGGTAGGCGTCGGCGATGCGTTGCCCCGCGTCGGCTTCCAGGTTGCGGACGGGCTGCTCAAGGATGGTACCGCTGACGTCATCGGCGAGTTTGCCGAGACCGCTCTGCTCACTCCATGTGAATGAGGCGGTTCCGTCGGGATTGACGGTGGCTGTGCCGAAGGAGAAATCGGAGGAGTTGGCCAGTAGGTGCGCGTTGGCGGAGTTCCACATGTAACTGCCGTTGGCGGTGATGTGCGGGAACATGGCAGCCAGTGCGGCCTTGCGGTTGTATTCGGCGGCCAGCCGGATTTCCTCTTGGGACTTGGCGGAGGTGCTCTTCGTGAGCGCCATCTCGCGGCATTGTGTCAGGTTATAATGCAGGCTGTCAGCTGCATAGAGCGGGTATGCGCAGCAGAAAAGGAGCAGCATCGCTCCGGTGCGTATCCGTCGGCTATGGTTTGTATATCGATTCATGTTGTTGAATTTTATTGCGAGAGAAGTGCGACAAAAAGTGTGCCACAGACGCAACCTCCTGCCTTTTTGACTATATTCTCCTCCCTTTTTATCTATAATTTCCTCCCTTTTTGTCTGTCTTCTCCTGCCTTTTTGGCAGTATCCTACCGCCTCCCGCACCTCTCCTGCGCCTCTCCTCCGTTTCTCTTCCGCTACATTCCCGACAGCACACCGACAGCACACCGACAGCACACCGACGGTCGGCCGACTGTCGACAGGTGTGTTCCCGGTGCATTCCCGACGGATCCCCGACGGATCTCCGACGGATCTCGCTGTCGTCCCCATGCCTCAATCCGACATCCTCTGTCATGACAAAATAGTGCTCCTGGAAGGCGTAAATTGCTATCCATATGTGACAAAATGCAGAAAAACGAGAAAAAATGAACTTTTTTCGCTTTTTTTCGACGAAATATTTGGCCATGTCAAAAAATATCACTATCTTTGCATGCTTTTTTCGCGGTGAACATCGCCTCATGTGTACACACGTAATAAGAAGAGCGGGTGCAGGAGGCGGGAAAAACCGACGGAGAGAGTAGTAAAGAATAAATAATTAACCATTTAATCAACAAAAAACAAATGCCTACAATTCAACAATTGGTTAGAAAAGGAAGAGCAGAGCTTGTTGACAAGAGCAAGAGTCCCGCACTGGACAGCTGCCCGCAGCGTCGCGGAGTGTGCGTGCGTGTTTACACGACGACTCCTAAGAAGCCTAATTCCGCAATGCGTAAGGTAGCTCGTGTTCGTCTGACGAATGCGAAAGAGGTGAACGCCTACATCCCCGGCGAGGGACACAACTTGCAGGAGCACTCGATTGTGATGGTGCGCGGCGGCCGTGTGAAAGACCTGCCCGGTGTACGTTATCACATCGTGCGTGGTACGCTGGATACCGCCGGCGTGGCTAACCGCCTGCAGCGTCGCTCGAAGTACGGAGCTAAGCGCCCGAAAGCAAAGAAGTAATCCAAACACTTCTGCTCAGAATTAACTAACTGAAAGTTCCCATAAGCTGGGAAGATTAACTGGGTTGATCGGTTGAGTAAACGCCATGGATTGGCGTTGAAGACGAGAGACAACCACAAAAACAATTACAACAATGAGAAAAGCAAAACCAAAGAAACGTGTGATCCTGCCGGATCCCGTTTACGGCGAGGTGATGGTGGCTAAGTTTGTGAACCACCTGATGCTGGACGGTAAGAAGAACACCGCATACGGCGTCTTCTATACCGCAATCGACCTCGTTGGCGAGAAAGCCAAGAACGAAGAGAAGTCCGCGCTCGAGATTTGGAAACAGGCGCTGGACAACATCACGCCGCTTGTTGAGGTTAAGTCGAAACGTATCGGTGGTGCAACCTTCCAGGTGCCGACCGAGATTCGCGCTGACCGCAAAGAGTCCATCGCGATGAAGAACATGATTAGCTTTGCCCGCAAGCGTGGTGGCCACAGCATGTCCGAGAAGCTGGCCGGCGAAATCATGGACGCGTTCAATAACCAGGGTGGTGCCTTCAAGCGTAAGGAGGAGATGCACCGCATGGCCGAGGCTAACCGTGCATTCGCACACTTCCGCTTCTGATTAGTCATTTAAGGTATTAGTTTAGATTACGACAATGGCAAAACATGATTTGAAACTGAACCGTAACATCGGTATTATGGCCCACATTGATGCGGGTAAGACGACTACGTCCGAGCGTATCTTGTTCTACACGGGTCTGACTCACAAAATCGGTGAGGTTCACGACGGTGCGGCGACGATGGACTGGATGGAGCAGGAGCAGGAGCGTGGTATCACCATCACCTCCGCTGCGACTACAACCTACTGGACCTATGCCGGTAACAAGTACAAGATTAACCTGATAGACACTCCGGGTCACGTGGATTTCACGGTGGAAGTGGAGCGTTCGCTGCGTATCCTTGACGGTGCGGTAGCGACATTCTGCGCCGTCGGCGGTGTTCAGCCCCAGTCGGAGACGGTGTGGCGTCAGGCGGACAAGTACAGCGTACCCCGTATCTGCTATGTGAATAAGATGGACCGTTCGGGTGCCAACTTCTTTGACGTAGTACGTCAGATTAAGGATGTCCTGGGTGCCAATCCCTGTCCTATCCAGATTCCTATCGGAGCAGAGGAGACCTTCAAGGGTGTGGTTGACCTCATCAAGATGAAGGCTATCTTGTGGCACGACGAGACAATGGGCGCCGAGTATGTGGAGGAAGAGATTCCTGCTAACCTGGTGGCCGAGGCCGAGGAGTGGCGTGACAAGATGCTGGAGACCTGCGCCGAGTTTGATGATGCCCTCATGGAGAAATACTTCTCCGACCCGAGCACCATCACCGAGGACGAGATACGTGCAGCTATCCGCAAGGGCTGTCTGTCGATGAGCCTGTTCCCCGTCATCTGCGGTAGCTCGTTCAAGAACAAGGGCGTGCAGACTATGCTTGATGCTGTCTGCGCTTATCTGCCGAGTCCTCTGGATACAGAGGTTATCGAGGGTAAGGACCCGCGTACGGACGCTGCCATCACCCGCAAGCCGACGGAGGACGAGCCTCTGTGCGCGCTGGCGTTCAAGATTGCAACGGACCCCTATGTAGGCCGTCTGTGCTACTTCCGTGTTTATAGCGGTAAGCTGGAGGCCGGCTCTTATGTCTATAACACCCGTTCGGGCAAGAAAGAGCGTATCAGCCGTATCTTCCAGATGCACTCGAACCACCAGAACCCCGTGGATGTCATATGCGCGGGCGATATAGGTGCGGGCGTGGGCTTTAAGGATATACGCACGGGCGATACCCTTTGTGCCGAGGAGCATCCTATCACGCTGGAGGCTATTGAGTTCCCCGCTCCTGTAATCGGTATCTCGGTAGAGCCGAAGAGTCAGGCTGATGTGGACAAGCTCGGTATGGGCTTGGCTAAGTTGGCTGAGGAGGACCCGACCTTCACCGTTAAGACCGACGAGCAGACCGGCCAGACCGTCATCTCCGGTATGGGTGAGCTTCACCTGGAGATTATCATCGACCGTCTGAAACGTGAGTTCAAGGTGGAGTGCAACCAGGGCCGTCCGCAAGTGGCTTACCGCGAGGCTATCTCGCAGCCTGTTGAGTTGCGTCAGACCTATAAGAAGCAGTCCGGTGGTCGTGGTAAGTACGCCGACATGATTGTCCGCGTCGAGCCCGCCGACGAAGGCTTTGAGGGCGCACTCCAGTTCGAGGATATCGTCAAGGGTGGTAATATTCCTAAGGAATACATCCCCTCTATCCAGAAGGGCTTCGAGGCTGCGATGAAGAACGGCGTTCTTGCCGGTTATCCGGTTGACCAACTGAAGGTTACTGTTATTGACGGTAGCTTCCACCCGGTTGACTCCGACCAGCTGTCCTTCGAAATCTGTGCCCAGATGGCCTTCAAGGAGGCTTGCGCCAAAGCCAAACCGGTTCTCATGGAGCCGATTATGAAGGTGGAGGTCGTTACTCCGGAAGAGAACATGGGTGACGTCATCGGCGACTTGAACAAGCGTCGTGGTCAGGTAGAGGGTATGGATACCGCTCGTACCGGCGCTCGTATCGTGAAGGCCAAGGTGCCTTTGAGCGAGATGTTCGGCTACGTGACAGCCCTCCGTACCATCACCTCCGGCCGTGCTACCAGCTCTATGGAGTTCAGCCACTACGAGGCTGTAAGCTCGTCTATCGCTAAGGCCGTTCTGACGGAAGTCGGCGGTCGCGTAGATCTGGTGTAAACGAAATAAGGACGTGCGCATGCAAGCGCGCATGCGCATGTCCTTAAACATAAATTAACCCTGCGGGGCGCGGGTCATCTAAGCAAATGACTCTTTAGGTTATCTGCGCTCAGCAAATTACTAACAAAACAAACATTATTATTTATTATGAGTCAAAAAATCCGTATCAAACTCAAGTCTTTCGACCATAACCTGGTTGACAAGTCTGCTGAGAAGATTGTGAAGACGGTTAAGGCAACGGGCGCCGTCGTTTCGGGTCCGATACCTCTGCCTACGCACAAGCGTATCTTCACCGTCAACCGTTCGACGTTCGTAAACAAAAAGAGCCGCGAGCAATTCGAGTTGGCATCTTACAAACGTCTGATTGACATCTACAACAGCAACAACAAAACCGTAGAGGCACTCATGAAACTGGAACTCGCCAGCGGTGTGGACGTAGAGATTAAGGTTTGATAACCAGTACGCAAAACAACTAAAACAACCGGTTCGCTTCCTGCGGCAACCTCGCAAGTAATGACATCATGAAGAGCGTGCGTCCCCAGGCGAGAGCGACCACATTACAAACAATCAAAATTCCAGCAAAAATGCCAGGATTATTAGGTAAAAAAGTCGGAATGACATCCGTATTCGGTGCTGATGGTAAGAATATTCCATGCACCGTCATTGAGGCTGGTCCTTGCGTAGTTACGCAACTCAAGACCGTCGAGAAAGACGGTTATGAGGCTGTCCAGGTTGGCTTCATGCCCAAGAGCGAGAAGCACACCAACAAGGCAGAGGCCGGTCACTTCAAGGCAGCCGGAGTTCAGCCCATGCGTCATCTCGCAGAGTTCGAGGGCTTCGGCGAAGACATCAAACTGGGTGACACGCTGACAGTGGACATGTTCGAGGAGAACTCGTTCGTGGACATCGTAGGCACATCCAAAGGTAAAGGATTCCAAGGCGTGGTGAAACGTCACGGCTTCGGTGGTGTAGGTCAATCTACTCACGGCCAGGACGACCGTCTCCGCGCTCCCGGTTCCGTGGGCGCATGTGCGTATCCTTCGCGCATCTTCCCCGGTACCCGTATGGCCGGCCACATGGGCAGCGACCGAGTAACGGTTCAGAACCTCGTGGTGCTCAAGGTAATTCCCGAGTACAACTTGATTATGGTCAAGGGAAGTGTACCCGGTGCTAAAAATTCAATCGTTATCATTAACAAGTAAATCGGTATGGAACTTAGTATTTTGAACATGGCCGGTGCAGAAACCGGCAAGAAGATTGCTCTGAACGATGCTATCTTCGGAATCGAGCCTAATGACCACGCCATTTATTTGGATGTGAAGCAGTTCCTTGCTAACAACCGTCAGGGTACTGCTAAGGCTAAACAACGTAGCGAGAATGCTCACTCAACCCGCAAACTCGGTCGCCAGAAGGGCGGCGGAGGTGCACGTCCGGGCGATCTGAAGTCTCCGGTTCGTGTAGGCGGCGGTACGATTTTCGGACCCGTTCCCCGCAGCTTCTCGTTCAAACTCAACAAGAAGGTTAAACAACTCGCCCGCAAGTCGGCATTGTCCCTGCGTGCCAAGAATGACCAGGTCCTCGTGCTGGACGCTCTTCATTTTGACGCACCGAAGACAAAGGCTATGGTGGCTGTGCTTGACGCACTGAAAGTGGCTGACAAAAAAGTACTCTTTATCCTCGCTGAGAATAACACAGAGGTACTGAAGTCGGCTGCTAACCTGCAGAAAGCACGCGTTATCACTGCCGGAGAGCTGAATACCTATGCTATCATGAACTCGAACGTGCTGGTGTTCGTTGAGAACGCTATCCCCGCTGTCGAGGCAACTTTTAACGCTTAAGAGGAGGTTACAATTATGGCAATTATTATCAAACCTATCGTCACTGAGAAGATGACCGCCGCCGGCGAAAAGTTGAATCGCTATGGTTTCCGTGTTGAGCGCAAAGCCAACAAAGTGGAAATCAAGAAGGCAGTAGAAGAGATGTACAATGTCCAGGTGCTTGATGTGAACACCGCTATCGTGGCTCCGAAACGTAAACAGCGCTATACCAAGAGCGGCCTGCTCGCTGGTAAAACGGCTGCTTACAAAAAAGCTATTGTGACATTGAAAGATGGTGAAACAATTGATTTTTTTAGCAATATCTAACAATGGCTGTTCGTAAATTCAAACCCACTACACCTGGGCAAAGACACAAAATTATAGGCGCATTTGAGACAATTACCGCATCCGCGCCTGAGAAGTCTCTTGTGATCGGAAAACTCAAGACCGGTGGACGCAACAATGTCGGCAAGATGACCATGCGTTATATCGGTGGAGGTCACAAGCAGAAATATCGTGTAATTGACTTCAAACGTAACAAATCCGGTGTACCGGCAACCGTGAAGACCATCGAGTACGATCCTAACCGTTCGGCTCGTATCGCTCTGCTCTTCTATGCTGACGGCGAGAAGCGTTACATCCTTGCACCCAACGGACTGCAAGTAGGACAAGTAGTTATGTCTGGTAAAGGCGTCGCTCCCGAAGTAGGAAACGCCCTGCCGATGTCTGAGATACCTCTCGGTACCCTCATTCATAATATCGAGATGAAGCCCGGACACGGAGCACAACTCGTGCGTTCGGCCGGAACCTTTGCACAACTCTCTTCCCGCGAAGACAAGTATGCCATCATCAAACTGCCTTCGGGCGAACTCCGCAAAATCCTTGCCGAGTGTATGGCTACCGTCGGCGTTGTCGGTAACTCCGACCATGCGCTGGAGAAGTCGGGTAAGGCTGGCCGCAGCCGCTGGCTCGGTCGCCGTCCGCACAACCGTGGCGTCGTGATGAACCCTGTAGATCACCCGATGGGTGGTGGCGAGGGACGCCAGTCCGGTGGACACCCGCGTTCACGCAAGGGCTTGCTGGCTAAGGGATACAAGACTCGTCATCCTAAGAATGCAAGCAACCAGTACATAATCGAAAGAAAGAAGAAGTAATAACCTATTAAAATCACAGACAATATGAGTCGTTCATTGAAAAAAGGACCGTTTATCAATCTGAAACTTGAGAACAAGGTGCTTGCCATGAATGAGTCTGGCAAGAAAGAAGTTGTCAAGACTTGGTCCCGTGCATCTATGATCTCACCGGATTTTGTAGGTCATACTATCGCAGTTCACAATGGTAACAAGTTCATTCCCGTCTATGTAACGGAGAATATGGTGGGACACAAACTCGGAGAGTTCGCCCCCACACGTACCTTCCGCGGACACTCGGGCAACCGTAAATAATTACCATTGAATCGTTTAATCACTTTTTAACTCAAGATTACAATGGGTGCAAGAAAACATAACTCAGCTCAGGCTCGTAAAGAGGCTAATAAATCTCTCTACTTCGCCAAGCTCAATAACGTTCCTACCTCGCCGCGTAAGATGCGTCTGGTCGCAGACATGATCCGCGGTATGGAAGTGAACCGTGCACTGGGAGCACTGCATTTCTCCACCAAGGAGGCCTCGCGTGCCCTCGAAAAACTACTCAAGTCTGCTATCGCAAACTGGGAAAATAAAACCGGTAAGAAAGCAGATTCCGAAACACTCTACGTTACAAACATCTACGTGGACGGAGGTATGATGCTCAAACGACTGCTTCCCGCTCCTCAGGGACGCGGATACCGCGTGCGCAAACGCTCCAACCACGTGACCGTGTTTGTCGATACCAAAAATACTAACGACGAAAAGTAATCAACAAAATGGGACAGAAAATCAATCCAATTAGTAACCGCCTCGGTATTGTTCGCGGTTGGGATTCCAACTGGTTCGGCGGTAAAAACTACGGAGATACTATCCTCGAGGATTCCAAAATCCGCGAGTACTTGAATGCCCGTCTTGCTGAGGCTAGTATTTCGCGTATCGTTATCGAAAGAACTCTGAAACTTGTGACTGTTACTGTCTGCACTGCTCGCCCCGGTTATATCATCGGTAAGGGTGGACAAGAGGTTGACAAATTGAAAGAGGAACTCAAGAAAATTACCAAACAAGATGTCCAAATCAACATCTTCGAGGTAAAACGCCCGGAATTGGACGCTACCATCGTTGCCAACAAAATTGCCCGCCAACTCGAGGGCAAAATCGCCTACCGACGTGCCGTTAAGCAGGCCATCGCTTCTACCATGCGTATGGGCGCCGAAGGTATCAAAGTGCAGGTCAGCGGACGTCTCAACGGCGCTGAAATGGCACGAAAAGAGATGTACAAGGAAGGACGTACTCCCCTTCATACTCTGCGGGCTGACATCGACTACTGCCACGTTGGCGCCCTGACCAAAGTCGGCGTAATCGGAGTCAAAGTCTGGATCTGCCGTGGAGAAGTCTATGGCAAAAAAGACCTCGCTCCTAACTTCACCCAAAAGGACAACGCACCGCGTGGCGAACGCCGCGGCGAACGACGCGATGCTGACCGAAAAGGTGGCTTCCGCAGAAATAAAAAATAAGTTTAACCGATTTGTAGATGAGTAATTATGTTACAACCTAAGAAAACTAAATTCCGCCGTGCGCAAAAAGGCCGCATCAAAGGCAATGCACAGCGTGGTGCGGAGCTCGCTTTCGGCTCGTTCGGCATCAAAAGCCTCGGAACCGTATGGTTGACTGGTCGCCAAATCGAAGCTGCCCGTATCGCCGTTACACGTTATATGCAACGTCAAGGTCAAGTCTGGATTCGAGTCTTCCCGGATAAACCTATCACCAAAAAACCTCTCGATGTCCGTATGGGTAAAGGTAAAGGTGCTCCCGAAGGATTCGTCGTTCCATTGGAACCCGGACGCATCATCTTCGAAATTGATGGCGTTAGCTACGAGGTAGCAAAAGAAGCACTCCGACTGGCTGCACAGAAACTTCCTATCACTACTAAATTCGTCGTAAGACGTGATTACGACCCAACCCAAAATGTTTAATCAGGATTATGAAAACAGCTGAAATCAAAGAACTAACAACTGCTGAGATTCAGGAACGTATCGCCGCCGAAAAAGACGCACTCGTCCGCATGAAACTCAACCACAGCATCTCTCCGCTCGACAATCCGTTGCAGATTAAGGTTGCACGCCGCACTATCGCACGTCTCGCAACAGAACTCCGTCAAAGAGAACTTAACAAGTAAAAACAGTGTGAAATGGAAACAAGAAATTTAAGAAAAGAACGCGTGGGTGTCGTCGTTAGCGACAAGATGGACAAAACCATCGTCGTGGCAGTACGCTGGAAAGAAAAACACCCCCTCTATGGCAAGTTTGTCAATAAAACTCGCAAGTTCCATGTTCACGACGAGAAAAACGAGTGCGGCATCGGTGATACCGTCCGCATCATGGAAACCCGTCCGCTGAGCAAAACCGTACGTTGGCGTTTAACTCAAATCATTGAAAGGGCTAAATAATTATGGTACAGCAAGAATCAAGACTTATCGTTGCGGATAACTCCGGAGCCAAAGAAGCGCTCTGCATCCGCGTTCTCGGGGGCACGAAAAAACGCTACGCTTCCCTCGGTGACACTATCGTCGTTGCTGTCAAAGGTGTTATCCCTTCCAGCGATATGAAGGACGGTACCGTCAGCCGCGCTATCGTCGTACGGGTCAAAAAAGAAGTACGACGACCCGACGGTAGCTACATCCGATTCGACGACAACGCATGTGTCCTCGTTAATAACGCCGGCGAAATACGCGGATCACGTATCTTCGGACCCGTGGCACGCGAACTCCGCCAGACCAATATGAAGATTATCTCTCTTGCACCCGAGGTGCTCTAATCATCTAATCTCTGTTCAATATGGCTAAATTGCATATTAAAAAGGGTGATGTCGTTTACGTAAACGCCGGTGCTTCCAAAGGAAAAACCGGACGGGTGCTCGAAGTCCTCGTCGACAAACAACGCGCTATCGTTGAAGGCGTCAATATGGTCAGCAAAGCGACCAAACCCAATGCTAAAAATCCGCAAGGCGGAATCGTAAAACAAGAGGCTCCTATCCATATCTCCAACCTCAACCCTCTCGAGGACGGAAAACCCGTCCGCGTCGGACGGGTACTCAAGGATGGAAAACTGGTCCGAGTAAGTAAAAAAACTGGTAAAGAAATCTGATAATGAATACTGCAAGCTTAAAACAAGACTACCAGGAACGTATCGTCCCGGTACTCATGAAAGAGTTCGGATACACTACCGTCATGCAGTGCCCGAAGCTTGAGAAAATCGTTCTCAACCAGGGACTCGGAGAAGCCGTCGCCGATAAGAAAATTATCGACGTCGCACTCCAGGAAATGACACTTATCGCCGGCCAAAAAGCTGTAGCCACTCTCTCTAAAAAGGATATTGCTCAGTTCAAAGTGCGTAAAAAAATGCCCATCGGCGTGCGCGTTACACTCCGGGGAGAACGTATGTATGAGTTCCTCGAAAGACTCGTACGCGTCGCTCTCCCACGTATCCGCGACTTCAAAGGCATCGCTAACAAAATGGACGGCCGTGGTAACTATACTCTCGGCATCCAAGAGCAAATCATCTTCCCCGAAATCAACATTGATAACATCACCAAACTGCTCGGTATGAACATCACGTTCGTCACTACCGCTAATACCGACAAGGAAGGCTTCGCCCTCCTCCGTGAGTTTGGCTTACCCTTTAAGAAGTAATCCACTATGGCAAAAGAATCAATGAAAGCCCGAGAGGTCAAACGTGCCGCACTCTGCGCTAAATACGCGCAAAAACGTGCCGAACTCCTCAAAGCAGGGGACTATGAGGGTCTCCAAGCATTGCCCAAAAACGCCAGCCCCGTGAGACTGCACAACCGCTGCAAAATCACCGGACGACCCAAAGGATACATGCGCGTGTTCGGACTCAGCCGTATCCAGTTCCGCGAAATGGCATCCAAAGGACTCATCCCGGGCGTCAAAAAAGCAAGCTGGTAATATCCATTGTTGAATATGTCAAATACCAAGCGCCTAACAGACCTGGAACAGACCTGGAACAGACCTGAACGCGTAACAACACCGTTACCTGACCGTTACCTGACCATTACCTGAACCAGGAAACTGCAAACAGCGCAAAGGTATTTTGACATAAACAACAAATCAACTCATTTTATTAATTAAATATTGTCCCGACAGGCGGGATTAATTTAACAACAAATCATTATGACAGATCCTATCGCAGATTATCTGACTCGACTCAGAAATGCAATCAAAGCAGGACATCGCGTCGTCGAAATCCCTGCTTCGAATCTGAAGAAAGAGATCACGCGAATCTTGTTCGAGAAAGGATACATCCTCTCCTACAAGTTCGTCGAAGATGGACCTCAGGGTACTATCAAAGTCGCCCTGAAGTATGATCCGGTTAACAAAGTTAACGCCATCAAAAGTTTACAACGCGTCTCTACACCCGGCCTTCGTAAGTACGTCGGATACCGCGACATGCCACGCGTCCTCAATGGACTCGGCATCGCTATCCTCTCTACTTCCAAAGGGGTGATGACCAACAAGGAAGCCCTCGGACAAAAACTCGGAGGCGAGGTTATTTGTTATGTTTATTAATTTAGGAGGAAGTAACAATGTCAAGAATCGGAAAATTGCCTATTGCTATCCCTGCTGGCGTAACAGTAACCGTTAGCAACGACAACGTAGTGACCGTCAAAGGACCCAAAGGCGAACTCACTCAAACTGTCGACCCCATCATCTCCGTCAACGTAGAAGGCGCCGTCTGCCACGTCACACGACCCAACGACGAGAAAGAATCCAGAGCCAAACACGGACTCTATCGCGCACTCATCCATAACATGGTCGTAGGCGTCAGCGAAGGGTACAAGAAAACTCTCGAACTCGTCGGAGTCGGATACCGCGTCGAACTCGCGCAACCGCAGGTGCTTAACTTTACTCTCGGATATACTCACCCCATCTACCTCGGACTCCCCAAAGAAGTCAAAGTGGAAACCAAATCCGAACGTAACCAAAACCCGCTCGTAATGCTGGAATCCGCGGATAAACAACTCCTTGGACAAGTGTGCGCTAAAATACGCTCCTTCCGTAAACCCGAACCCTATAAGGGCAAAGGTATTCGCTTCCAAGGTGAAGTCGTACGTCGTAAAGCTGGTAAATCGGCTGGTAAATAAATAGAAAGGAATAAGCTATGAATCAGAAAATTGAAAGAAGACTCCGTATAAAGGCCTCCATCCGTACCAAAGTGTCCGGAACGGCCGAGCGTCCTCGTCTGACCGTATTCCGCTCCAATAGCCAGATTTACGCTCAGATCATCGACGATACCAAAGGAGTGACACTCGCTTCCGCTTCGTCACTCAAAATCACAGACAAAATTACCAAGAGCGAGAAAGCCGCTAAAGTGGGCACCCTCATCGCCGAAGCTGCTAAAGCTGCAGGCATCGAGACCGTCGTCTTCGACCGTAACGGCTACCTCTATCACGGACGTGTTAAATCATTGGCAGACGCTGCTCGCGAAGCAGGCCTCAAATTCTAATCGACGACACCTGTATGAATCGAGTTAAATCTACACAAGACCTGGAGCTCAAGGAGCGCCTCGTCGCTGTCAACCGAGTAACCAAAGTTACTAAAGGTGGACGCACATTCACGTTCGCTGCCATCGTCGTCGTCGGAAATGAGAACGGCATCGTTGGCTGGGGACTCGGAAAAGCAGGCGAAGTAACCGCTGCTATCAGCAAAGGTACCGAAGCCGCTAAGAAAAACCTTATCCAAGTGCCTATCCTCAAGGGAACACTCCCCCACGAGCAGTATGCTAAGTTCGGAGGCGCACGCGTCTACCTCCAACCCGCAAGCCACGGTACCGGCGTTAAGGCCGGCGGCGCTATGCGTGCCGTACTCGAGTCCGTGGGCGTTACCGACGTCTTGGCTAAAGCCAAAGGCTCGTCCAACCCCCACAACCTCGTCAAAGCTACCATCGCTGCGCTCGGTGAACTGCGGGACGCACGTACTGTCGCACAAAACCGCGGGGTTAGCCTCGAGACCGTATTCAATGGATAACATGATGTTCAACCTACACTAACACGTTTGAATTATGGCAACTATCAAAATTCAGCAAGTGCGCAGCATCATCCGCTGCCCCAAAGTGCAAAAGCAGACTATGGAGGCGCTCGGCCTGCATAAAATGAATGCTGTCGTTGAGCATGAGGCTACGCCCGCTATCCTCGGTATGGTCGAGAAAGTGAAACACCTGGTTAAAGTTATTGACTAATTGATCGTTTAACTGTAAAAACGCAAATAGTATTATGGAATTATATAATCTGAAACCCGCTGAAGGCTCCGTCAAAACAGCCAAACGTATCGGACGTGGTGCTGGTTCGGGACTGGGAGGTACCTCCACTCGCGGTCACAAAGGTGCCAAATCACGCTCCGGTTATTCCAAGAAAATCGGCTTCGAAGGCGGCCAGATGCCTATGCAACGCCGTCTGCCGAAGTTCGGCTTCAAGAATATCAACCGCGTGGAGTACAAAGCTATCAACCTCTCTACCATCCAGGCCCTCGCCGAGGCTAAAAACCTCGAGAAAGTCGGACTCGTAGAACTCTTCGAGGCTGGCTTCATCAATAAATCGGCACTCGTCAAAGTGCTCGGAAACGGTACCCTCACAGCCAAACTCACCGTCGAGGCTAATGCCTTCTCCAAAAGCGCTGAAGCAGCTATTACCGCTGCCGGTGGCTCTGTAGTGAAAATCTAATAATCGTTCACCCGACCTGTCAGTCAGGAACCCTCCTGACTGACAACTCGGGGAACCGAAATGTATTGGTTTTATGAAATTCATTGAAACATGTAAGAATATCTGGAAGATCGAAGACCTCCGTAACCGACTCCTGACCACACTCCTCTTTGTGCTTGTCTATCGGTTCGGATCGTTCATCGTTCTACCCGGTATTGACCCGGCGGCTTTGACGGCTCTGCAAGACCAAACGGCAGGAGGCTTGATGGCGCTGTTGGATATGTTCTCCGGTGGCGCATTCTCCAATGCCTCTATCTTCGCATTGGGTATCATGCCCTATATCTCCGCTTCTATCGTAGTGCAACTGCTCTCTATCGCAGTCCCCTACTTCCAGAAGATGCAGAAAGAAGGAGAATCCGGCCGACAGAAAATGAACCAGATTACACGCTGGCTCACCGTCGCTATCCTCTTGCTCCAAGGACCCAGCTACCTCTACAACCTCTCACACCAGATGGGAGTCGGATTCGAGACCTCTTTCGTCGTCTCATCCACACTCATCCTCTGCGCGGGCTCCATGTTCGTCATGTGGCTCGGTGAGAGAATTACCGACAAAGGTATCGGAAATGGTATCTCCTTCATCATCTTGATTGGTATCATCGCTCGCTTCCCCGGTGCACTCTTGCAGGAGTTCACCAAGCGCGTGACCGGCACCGAGACGGCAGGCGGACCTATCATCTTCGTCGCAGAGATCGTCGTCCTCATCCTCGTCTTCGCCTTCGCTATCATGCTCGTACAAGGTACACGCAAGATACCCGTACAGTATGCCAAACGAATGGTCGGCAACCGGCAGTATGGAGGCGTGCGCCAGTATATACCCCTCAAGGTCAATGCGGCTAACGTGATGCCTATCATCTTCGCACAGGCTATCATGTTCATCCCCGTCGCACTCGCTGGACTCTTCCAGACCGAGGGAAGCAGCGCGTTCGCTATCGCCTTCATGGATAATAACGGCTTCTGGTATAACCTGGTGTTCGCTCTGCTCATCATTGCCTTCACCTATTTCTACACCGCCGTTATCATCAACCCCGTACAGATGGCTGAGAACCTCAAACTCAACAACGGATTCATCCCCGGAGTCAAACCCGGCAAGAAAACGGCTGAGTATATCGACGGCGTCATGGACCGTATCACCCTCCCCGGTAGTATCCTCCTCGCCATCATCGCTATCCTGCCCGCCTTCGCACGTATGCCCATCTTCGGCGTCGACGCCGGATTTGCACAGTTCTTCGGAGGTACAAGCCTCTTGATTATGGTAGGCGTTATTCTCGATACCCTCCAGCAAATCGAGAGCCACCTGCTCATGCGACACTATGACGGATTCTTTGAGTCCGGTATGCGCATCAAGGGACGTTCCGGAGCTATGGCATATTGATTCGATACGAATCGTAAGGACTAAAAGAACTAGATATGATCTTTCTCAAAACAGATGAAGAGGTTGAACTGATGCGCGCGAGCAATGACTTGCTCGGACGCACGCTGGCTGAGGTCGCCAAGCATATACAGCCCGGCGTCACCACTGCCCGCCTCGACAAAATAGCAGAGGAGTTCATTCGCGATAACGGAGGCATCCCCTCGTGCAAAGGCTTCGAGGGATACCCCGCTGCCTTGTGCACATCAGTCAATGAGCAAGTCGTGCATGGTATCCCCTCCGAAGAGGTCGTCCTCAAAGACGGCGACATCATCTCCGTGGATACATGCGTGCTGCTCAATGGCTTCCATGGCGACTCCGCCTACACCTTCCCCGTCGGAGAGGTGAGCGATGACGTCATGCGCCTCCTGCGAACAACCAAGGAATGCCTCTACCTGGGCATCGACTGCGCCGTCACCGGCAAACGACTCGGAGATGTCGGATTCGCCGTCCAAAACCATGCCGAGAAAAACGGATTCAGCGTCGTACGCGAGTTCGTCGGACACGGCATCGGACGAGAGATGCACGAAGACCCCGAGGTCTGCAACTACGGCAGACGAGGCAACGGCATCGTGCTCAAATCCGGCATGACTATCGCTATCGAACCCATGATTTGCCTCGGAAGACGCAATGTCCTCATCGAAGACGACGGATGGACCGCACGTACCATCGACCGCAAACCCGCTGCACACTACGAACTCAGCGTCTGCGTCCGAAACGGAAAAGCCGACATCCTCTCTACATTCGATTATATCCGACAAGTCCTCGGAGAACGATTCATCTGATTAGGGAAACTAAAACTATTTCATTATGGCAAAACAAGATTCTATCGAAGTGGACGGCACTATCACCGAAGCATTGTCCAACGCAATGTTCCGAGTGCAACTCGAGAGCGGACACGTCATCACGGCCCATATCTCCGGTAAAATGCGTATGCACTACATCAAAATCCTACCCGGAGACCGCGTCAAAGTCGAGATGAGTCCCTACGATTTGACAAAAGGAAGAATATCTTTCCGTTACAAATAATCAGGAGCCCCTCTTCCGATGGCTCCCTAAAAAACTACTCTTATGAAAGTTAGAGCATCTGTAAAGAAGCGCAACGCGGACTGCAAAATCGTCCGCCGTAAAGGCAAATTGTACGTAATCAACAAAAAAGAACCCAAAATGAAGATGCGTCAGGGATAAGCATCTCCTCTTGGCTATTAGAAACAAATATCCCAAAGTAAATAATTATGGCTATAAGAATTGTCGGTGTAGATCTGCCGCAAAACAAGTGCGGAGAAGTCGGATTGACTTACATCTACGGAATAGGTCGTTCACGCGCAAAGAAAATCCTGGCCGAGGCAGGCGTTGACCCAAGCATCAAAGTGCAGGATTGGACGGATGACCAAGCAGCAAAGATTCGTGAGATTATCGGAGCCAACTACAAGGTCGAAGGTGATCTCCGTTCTGAGGTTCAACTCAATATCAAACGTCTGATGGATATCGGTTGCTACCGTGGAGTTCGTCACCGCCTCGGACTGCCTGTCCGCGGCCAGAGCACCAAAAATAACGCCCGCACGCGCAAGGGCAAAAAGAAAACGGTTGCAAACAAGAAAAAAGCAACAAAGTAATCAACCCTAAAATTCATCAAACTACATTATGGCAAAGAAAACAGTTGCAGCCAAGAAGCGCGTCGTTAAAATTGACGGCGTAGGCCAACTCCACGTCATGTCCTCTTTCAATAACGTGATCGTCACGGTCGCTAACGGCGACGGACAGGTCATCAGTTGGTCTTCTGCCGGTAAAATGGGCTTCCGTGGCTCCAAAAAGAATACTCCCTATGCTGCGCAAATGGCAGCGCAGGACTGCTGCAAGGTCGCTTTCGACCTCGGACTGCGTAAAGTCAAAGCTTACGTCAAAGGACCCGGACAAGGACGCGAAAGCGCTATCCGCGCATGCGTCGCCGCTGGCATCGACGTCACCGAAATCGTGGACGTTACACCCATGCCCCACAACGGATGCCGCCCCCCGAAACGCCGCCGCGTATAATCAACTATCATTGTTAAATCCTCAATTCTAAATCAATATTATGGCAAGATATATAGGTCCTAAATCACGTATCGCACGCCGCTTTGGAGAGCCCATCTTCGGACCCGACAAAGTACTCGACCGTCGAAACTATGCCCCCGGACAGCACGGCGTTAACCGCCGCAAGAAAACTTCCGAGTACGGAATGCAGCTCGCTGAAAAGCAGAAAGCCAAATACTCCTACGGAGTCCTCGAACGCCAGTTCCGACTCCTCTTCGCTAAAGCACAGCGCGCCAAAGGTATCACCGGCGAAATCCTGCTCCAACTCCTCGAAAGCCGACTCGACAATATCGTCTATCGCATGGGCGTTGCGCCTACTCGCGCTGCCGCACGTCAGCTCGTCAGCCACAGACACATCACCGTCGACGGGAAGGTGGTTAATATCCCCTCCTTCGAAGTGAAACCCGGTATGGTCGTCGCTGTCCGCGAAAAATCCAAATCTCTCGAGGTTATCGCCGCTTCACTCGAAGGGTTCAACCACAGCAAGTACAGCTGGATCGAGTGGAATGAGGCTGAGAAAGCAGGTAAGTATCTGAATGTGCCTCAACGTGAGGAGATTCCGGAGAACATCAAGGAACAGTTAATCGTCGAGTTGTATTCAAAATAAAATAAATAAATTCATGGCAATATTAAATTTCATCAAACCTGACAAGGTTATCATGTTGGAGTCGAGCAACACGAAAGGCGTCTTCGAATTTCGTCCGCTCGAGCCGGGGTATGGTATCACAGTTGGTAACGCTATCCGACGCGTACTCCTCAGTTCGCTCGAGGGATACGCCATCTGCTCGATACGAATCAGTGGTATTGATCATGAATTTGCTACTATCCCCGGGGTCATCACGGATGTCACTAACCTGATTCTCAATCTCAAACAAGTACGCTTCGCACTCAAGGAAGGCTCCGACGCTACGCAGGAGACTATACACCTCCACGTCGCTAACACCGTCTCCTTCAATGCCGCTGCACTCAACGACGCGCTCCAGAACTTCGAGGTCCTCAACCCCGAACTCCAACTCGCCGAGTGCGACGAAAGCGCCGACTTCGAGATAGAAATCACTATCAACAAAGGACGAGGATATGTCCCCGCTGACGAAAACCACCACTCCGGTGACGCCATCGGTACCCTCGCTATCGATAGTATCTACACGCCTATCCGTAACGTACGCTTCGCCATCGACCAGTACCGCGTCGAGCAACGAACCGACTACGAGAAACTGACGCTCGAGATTACTACCGACGGCAGCATCGCACCGAAAGACGCTCTCACCGAGGCCGCTAAAATCCTTATCTACCACTTCATGCTCTTCTCCGACGAACGTATCGTACTCGAGGAAGAAGTCAAGAAACCCGTCAACGCACTCGACGAGGAACTGCTCCGAATGAGACAACTCCTCAACCAGAGACTGCAGGATATGGACCTCAGCGTACGAGCACTCAACTGCCTCAAAGCAGCCGAAGTGGACACCCTCGGAGAACTCGTTAAGTATCACCGCGCTGACCTGCTCAAGTTCCGTAACTTCGGTAAGAAATCACTCACCGAACTCGACGAACTCCTCGAACGAAACGGACTGGCTTTCGGCATGGATATTAGCAGATACAAACTCAACGAATAATATTCCAAACACTCAATTATTGATTTCACATTATGAGACACAATAAGAAATTTAATCATCTGGGACGCAAAGCACAACACCGCGCAGCTATGCTCTCCAACATGGCTTGCTCGCTCATCATGCACAAGCGCATCTCCACTACGCTCGCTAAGGCCAAAGCACTCCGCGTGTACGTAGAGCCTATCATCACCCTCGCCAAAGAGGACAGCATGAACCATCGCCGGCTCGCCTTTGCACAACTCAAACAGAAAGAGGCCGTTACGGAGCTCTTCCAAAACGTCGGCGAGAAAATCGCTAACCGCCCCGGCGGATACACCCGAATCCTCCGCACCGGATTCCGACTCGGTGACGCTGCCGAGATGTGTATCATCGAACTCGTGGACTACAACGAGAACATGCTCAAGGAGACCAAAAAGGCCGCCAAGAAGAGCACACGCCGTGCCGGCAAGAAAGCTACTGCTCCCGCCGCTGTTGAAGAGGCCAAAGCAGAAGCCGCCGAAGAGGCTAAACCCGTAGAGGAACCCAAGGCTGAATAAGCCCTTCTCTACGGCTGCATAAACCATCAGTAAGGAGGCTCGGAACATTCACATTCCCCTCCTTCCCATACTCTCTCCCGCATAGATGCCCCAACCGGCACCCGTGCGGGAGAGAGTGTCGTGATTAGACAAAGACCGCAAATGAGGGGGAATAGCAGATTGTCACGAAAGTGGGCGGATTGGTATCTTTTTGCTATTCGGCGGTGGTTCGTTCTACCGTCGGCGGCGCTCCGTCTTTTGTCCGACTTTGCTCCCGTCCCGATGCGGTAGCAAAAGGGAAGCAAAAGTGGGGAAAAGGTGACAGAATGTCATTTGGGTGCACATGTATTTTTCCGTGCTCCCGTGCTGACTCACCCGGGTCACAGACTGCGCCCGCGATTTGGCCGTCTCGGTCACAGACTGCGCCCGCGATTGGCCGCTCAACGGCAACCCCACAGTCCACGATTGCTACCCGGGGATGCGGGCGGCTCGCCCGCGATTTGGCCGTCTCGGCCACAGGCCGCGCCCGCGATTGGCCGCTCAACGGCGACCCCACAGGCCACGATTGCTACCCGGGGACGCGGGCGGCTCGCCCGCGATTTGGCCGTCTCGGCCACAGGCCGCGCCCGCGGTTGATTCTCCATGTTCACACCCCCGTATAACACCCCCGTGCCTTTTCTCGCTCAAAAATACGCGCACCTATTGCACATGTGCGTTTTTTTTTGTACCTTTGCACGCATCTTTGGCATGAACATCGCTAATAATTTCTATCATGAATATATCCTATAATTGGCTCCGCCGCTACCTCCCGCTCACCGAATCAGCGGAACAAGTGGCCAAAAACCTGACTTCCATCGGCTTGGAGGTCGGCACCGTTGAGAAAGTCCAAACTATCCGAGGAGGACTCGAAGGCCTTGTCGTGGCCGAGGTCCTCACATGTGAACCACACCCCAATAGCGACCACCTGCACATCACGCAGACGCGCCTCGCGCCCGACGCCGAACCCGTCCAGATCGTTTGCGGTGCACCCAATGTCGCTGCCGGACAGAAAGTTATATGCGCCACGCTCGGCACCGTCCTCTATAGCGGCGACGAGTCCTTCACTATCAAGCGCAGCAAGATACGCGGCGTCGAGTCGCTCGGTATGCTCTGCGCCGAAGACGAGATAGGCGTCGGCACAAGCCACGACGGCATCATCGTCCTCCCCGCCGACACCCCCGTCGGACTGCCCGCCAAGGACTACTACCACGTCGAGGATGACTACCTCATCGAGGTGGACATCACCCCCAACCGCTCCGACGCATGCTCCCATTTCGGCGTGGCACGCGACCTCTACGCCTTCTACCGCGCACGCGGCATCGACATGCCCCTCACGCGCCCCGACGTCGCCGCCTTCCGCATCCAACAGCCCGAGCAGCCCGTCCGCGTACGCGTGGAGAACACCGACGCCTGCCCCCGCTATACCGCCGTCAGCATCCGCGGCGTACACGTCGCCGAGTCGCCCGAATGGCTCCAAAACGCCCTGCGCACTATCGGACTGCGCCCGATTAATAATGTCGTGGACGCAACCAACTATGTCCTCCACGAACTCGGACAGGCGCTCCACGCCTTCGATGCCGACCAAATAGCCGGCGGACAGGTCATCGTGCGCAATGTCCCCGCCGGGACCAAGTTCGTCACCCTCGACGAAGTCGAGCGCACCCTCTCCGACGCCGACCTCATGATATGTAACGCCGAGCAACCCATGTGCATCGCCGGCGTCTTCGGCGGACTCACCTCCGGCGTCACGGAGCACACAACCAACGTCTTCCTTGAGAGTGCCTACTTCGACCCCGTCTCCATCCGCAAGACCGCACGGCGTCACCAACTCTCCACCGACGCCTCTTTCCGCTACGAGCGCGGATGCGACCCCAATAACACACTCTTCGTCCTCAAACGCTGCGCCCTGCTCATTCAGGAGCTCGCAGGCGGCGAGATATGCGGCGATGTCATCGACCTCGTCGCCGGACAGGAGAACACCGCCCCCGTCCCCTTCGAGCCCTTCGCCGTCGGACTCTCGCAGGAACGCGTCCGCCGGCTTATCGGTAAAGACCTCGGTGCCGAGACACTCACTACTATCCTCAGCGCCCTGGAGATGAACCCCCGTTGCGACGGAGACACCATCCGCGTCAGCGTGCCCCGCTACCGCACGGACGTACAGCGCGAGTGCGACGTCGTCGAGGATGTCCTCCGCATCTACGGCTATAACAATGTCGAGTTCCCCGACAAACTCAACACCAACCTCGTCTATGGACGCAAGCCCGACCCCGTGGCGCTCCAGCGGCGCATCAGCGAGCAACTGACCGCCGAGGGCTTCCGCGAGATACTCAATAACTCCCTCACCAAGGTCGCCTACTACGAGGCCTGCGAGAGCCTGCCCCTCGAGCAGTGCGTCCGCATCAAGAACCCCCTCTCTAACGACCTCGGAGTGCTGCGCCGGACACTCCTCTTCGGCGGACTCGAGTCCGTGCAGCGCAACGCTAACCGCCAGAACGCCGACCTCGCCTTCTATGAGTTCGGCAACTGCTACCACTACGACGCCGCCCTCCATACGCCCGAAGAGCCCCTCCGCGCCTATAGCGAGGAGCCGCATCTCGCGCTCTGGCTCACAGGCAATAAGACGGCCCAGACATGGATGCGACCGGACGAGAAGACCTCCTTCTACCACCTCCACGCCTGCGTGCAGAATATCCTCCGCCGACTCGGCGTACAGCCCGACAAATGCACCCTCGAGGACCTGCACAGCGACCTCTACAGCGACGGACTGCGCATCGTCGCACCCAATGGCAAAACGGTCGGCTTCGTCGCACTGGTCAGCAAGAAAATCCTCAAGGCCTTTGACATCGCCAACCCCGTCTATTACGCTGACCTCGACTGGCACACGCTCCTCCGGCTCAATAAGCAGTACAAACCCCTCATCAGCGACCTCCCCCGCTTCCCCGAGGTACGACGCGACCTGGCTCTCCTCGTGGACAAGTCCGTGCGCTTCGCCGACCTGCGAAAGGCCGCCTTCGAGACCGAACGCAAGCTGCTCCGAGACGTACGCCTCTTCGACGTCTATGAAGGCAAGACACTCGATTTCGGCAAGAAATCCTATGCCCTCGCCTTTATCCTCCAAGATGAAAACAATACCCTCAAGGATAAGCAGATAGAGACCGTCATGGCACGCCTGCAAAAGACCTTCGAGGACAAATATGGGGCCAAACTACGCTGATGACTACCAACGACGAAATATTGCGCCGGCGCACCTTTGCCATCATTTCGCACCCCGATGCCGGTAAGACCACTCTCACCGAGAAACTCCTCCTCTACGGCGGCGCTATTCACGTGGCCGGAGCCGTCAAGTCCAATAAGATACGCAAGACCGCCACATCCGACTGGATGGAGATAGAGAAGCAGCGCGGCATCTCCGTCGCTACATCCGTCATGGGATTCGAATACCGCCCGGAGGGCGCCGACACGGAATACCATATCAATATCCTCGACACCCCCGGCCACCAGGACTTCGCCGAAGACACCTTCCGCACCCTCACCGCCGTGGACTCCGTCATCATCGTCATCGATGCCGCCAAGGGCGTCGAGACACAGACACGCCGCCTCATGCAGGTTTGCCGCATGCGTAAGACACCCGTCATGGTCTTTGTCAACAAGATGGACCGCGAGGGCAAGGAGCCCTTCGACCTGCTCGACGAGATAGAGGCCGAGCTCGGCATACGCGTCACACCCCTCAGCTGGCCTATCAATAGCGGCCAACGCTTCAAGGGCGTGTATAACATCTTCCAACGCACCCTCGACCTCTATACCCCCGACAAGACGCACGTCACCGAGTCCATACGCTACGACGACGTCAACGACCCCGGCATCGACTCCCTCGTCGGCGAACAGGATGCCGCCAAGCTGCGCCAGGACCTCGAACTCATCGAGGGCGTCTATCCCGCCTTCGCCCTGCCGGCCGAAGGCGTACCCGAATACCTCGCCGGTGACCTGGCGCCCGTCTTCTTCGGCTCTGCCCTCAACACCTTCGGCGTCAAGGAGTTGCTCGAATGTTTCGTACGCATCGCCCCCTCGCCGCGACCCGTGCAGGCTGAGGAACGGATGGTGGACCCCATGGAACCCGGATTCACGGGCTTTGTCTTCAAGATACATGCCAACATGGACCCCAACCACCGCTCCTGTATCGCCTTCGTCAAGGTCTGCTCCGGACGCTTCGAGCGGAACATGTATTACAAGCACATGCGCCTCGACCAGAAGCTACGCTTCAGCGCACCGACTGCCTTCATGGCCCAGCGCAAAGAGACCGTGGACGAGGCCTTCGCCGGAGACATCGTCGGACTGCCCGATACCGGCAACTTCAAGATCGGTGACACCCTCACCTCCGGAGAGTCGCTCCACTTCCGCGGCCTGCCCTCTTTCTCACCCGAGATGTTCAAGTATATCGAGAACGCCGACCCCATGAAGCAGAAACAGCTCGACAAGGGCGTGCGCCAACTCATGGACGAGGGCGTCGCACAACTCTTCGTCAACCAGGCTACCGGACGCAAAATCATCGGCACCGTCGGACAACTCCAGTTCGAGGTCATACAGTACCGCCTCGAGCATGAGTATCAGGCCCGCTGCCGTTGGGAGCCCGTGCCCCTCTACAAAGCCTGCTGGATGGAGCCCGACCCCGACGCTCCGGACAAGGCCGCCGAGGAACTGGACCTCTTCCGCCGGCGCAAAGCCCAGTATCTTGCCTATGACAAGGACGGACGCGACGTCTTCCTCGCTGACTCCGCCTATGTCCTCCAGATGGCGCAGAACGACTACCCGCATATCCGGTTCCACTTCACCAGTGAATTTTAACTCAAACCCCATAAACCATGAAACGAACCACTCTTATCATCACCACGGCGCTGCTCATCATCGTAGCGGCCGTCTTCCTCTGTTGGGACAAATTCATGCCGGCACATGCGGACGAGCAACCCGCTAACCCCGACGTCGAACTCATCTCCGGCTTCTACCGCGCCTATATCCTGCAGCAGGACGACATGCGCCAACTCGGCGACAGCCTGCTCTCCGAGGACCTGCTCAACGACTTGCGCACCATCGCTGCATGGGAGGATAGCACGGAGTTCGTAGTCCTGGACGCCGACCCCTTCCTCGCTGCACAGGACTTCGACGCGCAGTGGGCTGAGACGGTAGAGGTGCTTCCCACACCGGACCCCGACATGTACGGCGTACGCCTCCATGGTGACACCATCCTCGTCACCCTCCTGCGCGACGAACAGGGACGCGCACGCATACACGATGTCTGCGCTCACGGTCACAGCGTTCGCACGATTGCCGCTGAACTCCGATAATATACCTCTCACTTGTCTAAACATATCTCCTATGAAGAATAAATCTCTGCAGTTCCGCCTCATCGTCATGAACTTCCTCGAGTTCGCCGTCTGGGGCGCGTATCTCACCTCTATGGGCACCTATCTGGATAAACACGGCATGGCCGAACATATCGGCTGGTTCTATTCTATCCAGGGTGTCGTCAGCCTCTTCATGCCCGCCCTGATGGGTATCGTTGCTGACCGCTGGCTGCCCGCGCAGAAGACCCTCAGCCTCTGCCATGCACTCGCAGGAGCCTTCATGTGCGCCGCCGGACTGTACGCCTATTCGGCCGGAGAGGTGCATTTCGCAACGCTCTTCTCCCTCTATACGCTCTCGGTGGCCTTCTTCATGCCTACTATCGCGCTCACTAACTCCGTGGCCTTTAATGCACTCGTCAAGGCCGGCATGGACACCGTCAAGGACTTCCCCCCTATTCGCGTCTTCGGTACGGTCGGATTTATCGCACTCATGTGGTGCGTGGACCTGCTCGGGTTCCAGGCTACCCCCTGGCAGTTCGTCGTCAGCGGCTCGCTGAGCATCGTCCTGGCCGTCTATGCGCTCACTCTCCCGTCTTGTGATATCAAGAAGGCTGAGGGGGAACTGAACCTCGTTGACGCGCTCGGGCTCAAGGCGTTCACCCTCTTCCGCCAGAAGAAGATGGCGCTCTTCTTCATCTTCTCCATGCTCCTCGGCATGTGCCTTCAGGTGACCAACTCCTACGCCAACCCCTTCATCACATCCTTCGGCGCAATCGAAGAGTTCGCCGACACCTTCGGCGTGCAGCATGCTAATATCCTCATCTCTATCAGCCAGATATGCGAGGCACTCTGTATCCTTGCCATCCCCTTCTTCCTCAAACGCTTCGGTATCAAGAATGTCATGCTGATGGCGATGTTCGCATGGGTCTTCCGCTTCGGCTTCTTCGGCGCAGGTAACCCCGGCTTCCCCGGCGTGCTGCTCTTCATCCTCAGCTGTATCGTCTATGGCTTTGCCTTTGACTTCTTCAATATCTCCGGCGCGCTCTATGTGGACCGGGAGACCGAACCCGCGCAGCGCTCGTCCGCACAAGGCCTCTTCATGATGATGACCAACGGACTCGGCGCCACTATCGGCACGCTCTCCGCACAGGCTATCGTCAATCGGCTCGTCTATGACGAATCGGTGATTCTGCAGGGTCCCATCGCCGTCTGGGACGGATGGAGAGAGGCCTGGTATATCTTCGCCGCCTTCTCCCTCGTCGTGGCTATAGCCTTCTGGATCTTCTTCCCCAAGACACCCGTCAACAAGGATGTCGAAGTGAAGCACTAAATGCCCAAATGCTAAATGGTAAATGGTAAATGACCAAATGGTAAATGACCAAATGGTAAATGGTAAATGCCCAAATGGTAAATGGTACATGGTAAATGACCAAATGGTACCTGGTACATGGTACATGCCCATATGGTAAATGGTACATGGTAAATGCCCAAATGGTAAATGGTACATGGTACATGCCCAAATGGTAAATGGTAAATGCCCAAATGGTAAATGGTACATGGTACATGCCCAAATGGTAAATGGTACATGGTACCTGCCCAAGTGTATCGTAAGGAACTCACATATTATTTCTCCACACCGATAGCCTATATAGTCATCGGGCTTTACCTCTTGGCTGTCAGTCTCTTCCTATGGGTCATACCGGGGCAATGGAATATCATTGACTCCGGCTATGCCCAGGTGGACGGACTCTTCCAACTCAGCCCGTGGCTCTTCATGATGCTCTGTCCGGCGCTCACCATGCGCCTGCTGAGCGAAGAGCGCCGCTCGGGCATGTGGGACCTGCTGCGTACCAAGTCCGTCTCGCTCACACGCCTCATGCTCGGCAAGTATTTCGCCGCATGGACACTCGTCCTTATCGGCCTGTTGCCTTGCTTTGTGCACTATTTCGTCGTGGCTTATATGGCCGAGCCGGTCGGCAATATGGACAGCGGTGCTTTCCTTGGCTCTTTCATCGGACTCATCCTGCTCAGCGGCACGTTCCTCGCGATAGGCCTGCTCTGCGCCACCTTCAGCAAGAGCCAGATTGTCTGCTTCATCACCGGGGCTCTCGGCTGCTTCGTCCTCTACTGGCTGCTCTTGCACGACCATTACTCCGCCCTCTCCCGCGGCGTCCTCGACCTGCGCGACCTGCTCTGCTTCCTTACGGTCTCGCTCCTCGCCATCCTCGCCGCCATCCTCACCATCGACCGCCTCACCCGAAGATAACCCCTCTGGGACGCGGGCTTGCCGTCTCGGTCACAGACCGCGCCCGCGATTCGCCGCCCGACGGCGACCACACAGGACACCTGCTTTTGATGTTCAACTAAAATGGAGTGCGCTACGCACCTTTCGACTAAATTATGACCCGCATCGGCCTCCTCAGTGATACACATGGCTTGCTCGACCCCCGCATCTTCGAGCATTTCGACTCCTGCGACGAGATATGGCACGCCGGCGATATCGGCTCCGCCGAACTCCTCCAACGTCTGCGGGAGTTCCGCCCCACACGCGCCGTCTTCGGCAATATGGACAGCGGAGATGTGCGTTACTCCCTCAGTGAGTTCTACCGCTTCCGCGTCGAGGATGTCAATGTCCTTATGACCCATATCGGCGGCTACCCCGGGCATTACAACCCCTGGCTCATCCCTTGGTTTAAGAAAAGTCTCGAAGCCAAACAAGCCTTGCAAAATGCCCAAATAAATGCCCCAAATGTCCAAATAAATGCCCAAATGGTACATGCCCCATACGGCGAAGCCGATCGTTCTAGTGAAACGAGAAAAGAAATGGTACATGACCAGATAGTAAATGCCCCAATGGTAAATGCCCCAATGGTAAATGCCCAAATGGTACATGACCAAATGGTAAATGCCCCATACGGCGAAGCAGATCGTTCGAGTGAAACGAGAAAAGAAATGGTAAATGTCATTGATCTTTTCGTCTGCGGACATAGCCATATCCTCAAGGTGCAGTACGACCCCTTGTGGAAGATGCTGACCCTCAACCCCGGTGCCGCCGGCAAGCAGGGCTGGCAAACGGTCCAGACCCTCCTCCGCTTCACTATCGATGCCGCCCGCATCGACAACCTTGAGGTGATTGAACTCTCCCGCTCCTGACTGCCTGACGCCTGACTGCCTGAATCAGTCCTGATAATCCTTTGTACATTGTCCTTTGTACATTGTCCCTTGTCCCTTTGTCCATTCCAGCATATCTCAAGCATCTCTCAAGCATGTTCGATTCGTCCCGTAATCCGGCATCGGTTTGGGAAATCGAGTACAAAGATAATACGAAAATGATTTTAGTGTTCCTCCCAAGGTGAGATTTAAACAAAAAAGTTCCCGATGTTAATGTCTTATCGGCTATCCGCAATCGGATTATTCACCTCACCTGGGACTCGGGTTTCTCGTCTCGGTCACAGACCGCGCCCGCGGGTGCGACCGAAGGGCGCAGAGGAGTCAGTTGTGTCCTATGTGCTCGCCGTTGGACGGCGAATCGCGGGCGAGCCGCCCGCGTCCCGGGTTTTATGGTATAGTCTGGTCTTATAAATCGGAATATTTTTGCCTATGTTAAAAAATATCGTAGCTAAGAAGAGTGCAGAATAATGCATTTAAATATTTATAAAAATGTAAAATAGTGCATTTTGGTGCGATTAGTTTTTGTGAAATAATGCATTTAAGCAACGGAAAAGTACTGTTAACTATTGCGTATCAGAAGATTGAGCCTTGTGTTAGATTGCTATACTGATTATTAAGGAATTTGTATTATTAGTTTCTCCAAATGGCAAATAATATCCCGATGTTAGACGCCCTCATATTGACTTTTTTGTGTGGAAAATTTGTACCATTCGAATAAAAATCGTACCTTTGCACCCGAACTGACCGCCATTGCCTGACTCTATGCCCGCCCGTCCTGTCTCTCTTTCCCGCCTGACCGTTGTGCTGCTGTGGAGCGCGTGGCTGCTCTGTGCCTGCTCCCCCGTGGCGGTGCAGCAGGCGCAGCACGCCCTCGCCGTGGCGGACAGCCTGCCGCCCGAAGCCCTCACCGCCGCCGACAGCACCGCCTTGGCCTCGGCCGTCACCACCCTCCGCCACCGCCGCTTCTCCTTCCCCGACGACTATGCCCGCGCCTGCTATCGCTACGGGCGCCTCTTGCGCCTGCGCGGTGACTACCCCGCCGCCATGCAGGCCTTCATCGGCGCCACCCGCGCACCCTACCTCATCCGCCCCGTCCCCCTCCCCGGCTTCACCGACTATGCCTCCCTCGCCCGCGCCTATAGCAACATGGGCACCATGTCCCATTTGACCGGCAACTATGCCCTCTCGTACGACATGTATGCCTGCTCGGCTGAGCGGTTCCGCCTGGCCGGAGACTCCTCCCTCTTCTTCTATTTCCTCAATGCCATGGCTCAGGAGCAGGTGGAGCAGATGCACTTCTCCGAGGCCTATACCCTGCTGGACAGTATCCGACGGCGGTGCACGGATACAGACGTGCTCACTAAGACGCTGGAGATACAATCGCGCTTATGCCTTCTCGCACAGCAATATGACTCGGCTATTGCTTATGTGGATGAACTATATCGGAGGGGCTATGCCGCCACGACCGGTTATGTCATCAAGGCGCAGTCCTACTGGTATCTGAACCGCTATGACTCTGCCGTGCGTTATGCTGAACAGGTCATGCAGCATCCCTATGCAACGCCGCAGGAACGGCATAACATGTTGTATATATTGACATATAATGACACGACTATTGACAAGGACGAGATCAAACGTCGATACGAGGAACGTGAGGATATTGACCGCTATGAGATAGACCCGATGCTCATACAACTCTCGCAGGCGACGATGTTGTTGGAACAAGACTTGGAGAAATCATCCGATTCCCGACTGCTACTGCTGTTGGTAATATTATTGCCGGGAGTGTTGTGCTATCCTCTTATTGCAATAAGGCGGCACAAGAAACGCATGGAACTGCAAATCGCTATCGATGCACATAACGAGGAATTGCGGAACGAGACCACGCAATTGGAGCAGACCTATTCTGCATACCAGCAACATCTCGTTGACCAAATTGAACAGAACTGTGAGGCGTTTAGACATTCTCATAACTGGGAAGAAGATTTATGTTGGAAGGATTATGACCAAATGTGTCATGTTGTCAATCAGCATTTCTTCTTGTTAGCAAATAAACTGAAAGCCACGAACCGCCTTGGCGAACGGGACATCCGGCTATGCGTCCTCGTGCTACTGGACCTCCCCTATGAGGAGATTGCCCGGATATTGAACCTGTCGCCCAAGAGCATATCCAAACTCAAATCGGTCACGGCGCGCAAACTGAATGTGAACATAAGAGATTTGCGGGAAAAACTGCTGGAAATAGCCTCCCGGACGACCATTGATTAGCATTTTTCACAGTCTCAATTTCTTAATCGCCTTATATAGAGGCGATTGGTGTTTTTATTTTTCACAGTCTTTTTCTTGCATAAACTGATAAAATGTAGTACCTTTGCCATGTCGTTCGGTGAAGGACTACCTCATATGTATAAGGTGATAGTCCAAACAGGACTAACCCAAATTACAACTTATAATTAGTAACCCATTATGAAACCATTCCGAATCCGAATCTTCCTATTGCTCAGTGTTCTCCTCGCGTATGGTGTTGCTCACGCACACTCGCACGCGAGTGATGAAGTCCTCGATGACGCGGCTTGTAATAATGAATATACCCTCTATACTGAGATACTCCCCGATATCCTGTATCACGACTCCCTGTATTACATCCTGACCGTCAATGGCGGCATAGAGCCTGTAGTAGATAGTGTTCAAATAAGAGATTATACAAATGATACATTATGCTATACCGGCTACGAACAGTCCGGAGAGCGCATTTATATTGGAGATTTAGTCCGAGGCGACTATCGTCTATGGGTTTTCTATGGAGGATGCGTCAAAAGGGCGACTTTTAGCATTTATTATAACAAGAGTGATCAGCCATGTTATGCGGAATATCCATGTTTTTCCGTGATGGTAGCTAATGTGTCGCTTGGCGACTCCGTATATTTTGACCTGTCCTGTAATGGAAGAATAGAGCCTCCTGTAGTAGATAGTGTTCATATATATGACCTTAAGCATGATACATTGTGCTTTACCGCCTACGCGCAATCCCAAGAACGCATTTGCATTAAGGAATTGCCGACAGGTGTATATGCCCTGACTGCTTTTTGGGGAGAATGTGCCAGGGCAATGAGATTTAGTATCTTCCCCTTCAGCAGGTTGGATCCCGATATGGCGGTTGACAACCCCGCCTCGCTGCAGACGGCCACGAAGCAACTGCGTAATGGTAGGTTATATCTCGTAACCCCGGAAGGCAATATGTACGACATCACCGGCAGAAGAGTCGGGAACATAACCGATGACCGCTAACTGTCATAGTAACAAATTCACAATCAATATATATACAGTATGAAAAAGATTCTTTTCCCGACACTTTTGTGCATAATGGCAGCAGTCATTCTATCTTCATGTGGCACCTCCGAGCAGCCGACAGCCGACTGGCAGGCGGTGCGGGCGTTGCTGGAACAATATGCGGACTATACCTATGCCAATTACGCACAGAACCAGTATGTTGAGTTCCGGACCGAGACCGGCGAGGTGGCAGAATATCAGGTTTTTTATAGCAGTTTCCTCACAATTGCCGCTGCCAATGAGCCGGAGAATCCTGACACCGAA
This sequence comes from Paludibacteraceae bacterium, assembly GCA_017483945.1. Lineage (GTDB taxonomy): Bacteria > Bacteroidota > Bacteroidia > Bacteroidales > Paludibacteraceae > Colicola. The sequence goes on from JAFUUE010000064.1 coordinate 41,552, forward strand.
GATGTCGGCACATCGGAGCCGGAGGATATTAGAATAGTGGTGGGGCTGCAGAGCCCGGACGAGCCGACTCCTTCTGTCCTCCTGTCCGGCTATTGCCCGGACAAGCAGGGTCGGGTTATTGCATGGGAATTAGGAGTGGATACTACGCAACTGACTCCCGCCGTGCAGGGGCGCCGCCCTTCTTTTGCATTGGAGGGAGACGACCTCTATCTCGAAAACGCAGCAGGACAATGGATGCTCCTCCGACGTGGCATCGGTATCGCCCGTATGGGTGATGCGTATGGTCACACATGGCGCGTACAATAGGCTGTTTTGCGAAAGTATGAGACAGACTGAAAAGAAGGGTGCTTTCGACCTTTCGACTAATAAATTGGAGTGCGCTACGCACCTTTCGACTACTTTTCCAATGCATACTAACCTGCTTATGAAAACAACAAAGCTCTTTTTTACAGCAATGCTGATTGCTTTGTCCTTCTCTGCCTGTCAGGAGCAGCCCGTGACAACAAAGAAGACACAGGGACAACTGGTCTATGAACAGGACACCCCCTGTATGGGCGTATATTTTGATGCCAAACTGGGTGAGGATTTCGACTCCGCATTGCAGAATCTTATCCGTTCAAGGACTGAATTAAACGCTATCGGGGATAGCCTGTATGTGAAACAGATGGAGATGCGCTATCTGTCCACAGAGGACGGCTCACGCTTATTTGTATTGCTGTTCTTTGAGAAAAATGCTGCGGATAAGGTCCTCCCGCTGAGGCTCCTGTACGCTGCTCATGATGCAATAGACACCAATGGGAACCACTATGAGGTTATCTTCTGCGATGGACCGATTGGCACAGAAGATAGTCGCAAGCCGGAGGGTAGCTATTCCTTTCAAGAATGTGTAGAATGTTATTTGATGCTTGTCGGTAACTTTGGCGCTGATTTTGAGACCGCTTGGCAATATCTTGAGCCGGACCGGACGAAGAAGATGAAGGCATTGGCGGACGAGTATGGAGAACATGCTTCTTACAACTCGGAAGATGTCGTCGAAAGGCATAGCAGTATCACGGTGAAGAATTGCGAGATAAAGGGTGTAGAGTTTACGCTGATTGACTTCTATATGTATTCCTATAAGGAAAATGACTATATCTATGTCGCCAATTACGGGGCATTGGATTCTCAAGGCAACCTATATAAGTTAGAGACACTCCCTGTCTATTGACAATATATAAATACTGATTCTATGAAGTTATCCTGTTTTAATCGGCATGTGCGCCGTGCCGGATTGTTGACGGCATGCGTTGCGGTGTTATGCTGCTGCAAGGTGCAGCAGACAATATGTGAAGATGTCTCCCGACCGGGGCAGTTACCTTGGCTGCAGGAGGTTGTGGAGCAAGGGAAAGATGCGGAGGGAAACAAACTGCTCTCTATTGACAGGGTCGTCTATTATATAGAGGACTCCCGGACAGAGGGCACGGGTTTCACGCTTACGTATGAGGAAGGTCTGGTTTATCTGGACCGGTTGGGAGGGGCCGTGTATGATTGTGACGGTAACCCCTTGGTGATTTATGGCGGCGTGGCCGGTTGCCAAGGCGAGTGTAGCCTGCGAATCCTCTCCCGCCGGACCATATACGTGAATCCCGACTAACGGGCCGCCTAACGCCTTGGTACTGAGAGGGGCTGACGAACCTGGAACGATGCTGGAACGAAGCTGGCCTACGCAATGCGCTGAAAACCAGACCGCCTAACAGACCTGAAACAGACCTGGAACAGAGCTGACAGGTGCAGCAGGCTGCTAATCAGGCAAATCTACCCCTCAGGTTCGGGCCAGGTTCGGGTCAGGTTCGGGCCGTGGCAGGGGGAGACTTCGGCGCGCCTTTTTTGTTGTATCTTCGGACGCCGCCTTGGCGCGCCGGGCACGCCAATTCCCCCGAACTTACATCTGCGCCTTGCGGCTCCCTTGTGGAGTATTGCGCTCCGCCTTTGTAAGCAAGTTCCCATATCGGAGCACAATACTCCGCAAGTGGCATAAATGCCCCCCTCTTCTCCGAAAAACTACACCTCGCTCTTGCGTATATGCAATTTTTGTTGTAACTTTGTAGGCTATTTATAGACTACGATGAAGTTCTTGCAACAAATAGGAGCGTATTGCCTGCTGATGTGGCGCGTGTTCCGCATGCCGGACAGGCAACGCATGTTCTGGAGACAGATGTCGTTAGAGCTGGATAAGCAGGGGACGCAGTCCGTCCCCATCGACCTGATTATCTCCGTCTTCATCGGGGCTATCATGACCATGCAAATCAAGCTGGACATGGAAAACCCGCTCCTGCCGCGCTACACCGTGGGCGTCGTCACACGCGACACCATGCTGCTCGAGTTCTCCAGCACAATCCTCTGCCTCATCCTCGCCGGCAAGGTGGGCAGTAACATCGCCTCGGAGATAGGGACGATGCGTATCACCGAGCAGATAGACGCACTCGAGATAATGGGCGTCAATAGCGCCAACTACCTCATCCTGCCGAAGATACTGGCCTTCATGGCCATGATGCCTGCGCTGGTCATCCTCTCGGTCGGTAGCGCCCTCATCGGGGGATACATGATGGCGCTGCTCACGGATATACTGACCGTCGATGAGTATATCTTCGGCATCACCTACGCCTTCATGGACTACCATGTGCCCTACGCCATCGCCAAGTCCGTCATCTTTGCCTACGTCATCGCCAGCGTCGCCTCCTACTACGGCTATACCACACGCGGAGGCGCCCTGCAGGTCGGCCAAGCCAGCACCAACGCCGTCGTCCACTCCTCCGTCATCATACTCTTCCTCGACATCTTCCTCACCAAACTCATGCTCAGTTAGACATGATATCCATACAGCATGTACATAAGAGCTTCGACGGACACCGTGTCCTCAACGATGTCACGGTCGATATGCAGGACGGACAATGCAACATGATTATCGGGCAGTCCGGCTCGGGCAAGACCGTGCTCATGAAATCGCTCATCGGCTTGCACGGCGTCGATAGCGGACGCATCGAGTACGACGGGCGTAACCTGCCGGACATGAGCGAGAAAGAGGTGCGTCTCCTCCACAGGGAGGTCGGCATGCTCTTCCAGGGGGCGGCCCTCTTCGACAGCCTGACCGTGATGCAGAACGTCCTCTTCCCGCTTGAGATGTGGGCTCCCATGACGCGCCGTGAGCGGGAAGAACGTGCACGATTCTGCCTCGAACGTGTCAATATCAGCAATGTGGCATGGAATTTGTCACCTGCTGAGATAAGCGGAGGTATGCAGAAGCGGGTCGCCATCGCACGCGCTATCGCGCTCAACCCGAGATACCTCTTCTGCGACGAGCCTAACTCCGGACTCGACCCCAAGACAAGCCTCGTCATCGACCAACTCATACACGAGATAACGCAGGAGTACAATATATGCACCGTGATTAACTCACACGACATGAACTCCATCATGGAGATTGGCGATAACATCATCTTCCTCCGAGAGGGACACAAGGAGTGGCAGGGCAGCCGGCACGAGATATTCTACGCCGACAACGCCGCCCTCAACGACTTCGTCTTCGCCGGAGACCTGTTTAAGATGGTGAGAGACCAATTGAATGTACAAAGGGACGATGTACAATGTACAAAGGACAACAATGAATCATTATAACCACTTTAACCATGGCAACCATCTGTTATAACAACCTCTATCAGAGCTTCAGCGACCGCGGCGCTTTCGTCCAGAAACAGCCGTGGCAGACCTCTGCCGTCGATGAGGCGGAGCTGCGTGTGGGCGAACGGCTGCCCCATTGGCCGAGTTACATAGCGCCCGTGGTCAAACGCTACGACCCCGGAATGAGTAACTTCCTCCAGTATATCCCCGCCACACTCGAACTGGAGTACGAGGGGAAGACCATCACCCTGCACCCCGGCGATGAGGTGAAACTGGACAGCAGTTTCTTCAACGCAGAGCATGGAGTGGAGTGCTATATACTCAAATGCGTGAAGATGGTCAACACCCGCCCCGTCTATACCGGCGGCTGGCAGTTGGAGGACGTCATCCTCCAGCGCCTGAGAGGCCCCATGGGACGGGGACAGGTGCGCTATCCCAACGGCGACTTCTTCGAGGGCGACTTCTCACTCAGTTACCAGAGCATAGACAGCCAGGCCTACACCGCCTGCGGACGCTACATCTTCGCCGACGGCTCCGTCATCGAGCGGGCATGGGTGAACACCAACCCCAACGGCACATGCTTCGACATGCAGGGGCTCTCGCGCATCAAGCACCCGTCAGGCCCTGACTCGATAGCAATGTTCTGCAAGGGGCAGCGCTGCGGCATCGAACTGTTCCTCGACGAGCAGAAGCCGTATATCCGGGAGTGGTGCGCCGACAAGCCGGTCGAGCGCAAGCGCCCCTTGGAACTGGTGGAATACGACCTGGACGACTCGCGCGCGGAGGACCTGCTGACCCTCACCCTGACCCTGCGCGGCGGGGACGCCCTGTACCGCGTGGTGCAGCGCGGCGGACGCATCTATCAGAACCACTACGACCACTATATCTACCGGCCCCATACCGAGGTGAGCGTGACCCTGCCCGACGGCGACACTCTCCAAGACGACTGCGGGGAGGTGCTGAAACAAATAATAAAAACAGATTCATAATGAAACGTATCCTTATCCTGACAATGTTGGCGCTGACCGGACTGGTCGGCCTGCAGGCGCAGCGCCCCGCGCATGTGCCCGCTCCGCGGACACCCATCACACGCGTCCAACCTAACGGCGACACACTGACCGTACTGCTGCGCGGCGATGAGCACCACCACTTCATGATGACCACTGACGGCTACCTCCTGCGGGAGGACGCCAAGGGCTACATCTGCTATGCCTACTACACCCCCAAGGGCAATATCGTGGTCGGCAAACGCCGCGCACACAACGCCGACAAACGCAGCCGCTGCGAACAACGCTACCTGGAGAAGACTATCCCCAACCTGATGGAAGACAAACGATGAGACGACTCTCTGCTATAGTCGGAGCACTGCTCCTCTGTGTGGGACTGATGGCCGTGCCCGCCTCGCCGCAGCCGCGCCGTGTCGTCCAGCCGGACGGCACAGTGGTCGAGCTGTACCTGCATGGGGACGAGTATACCCATTATGTCACCGATGCCGCGGGACGCATACTCCGCCTGAGCAACGGTTACTATATCCCGACCGGCGAACAGCACACCTCTCGCGCACCCCTTGCGCACCGTGCACGCCGGGCAAAAGTGTCGCGCCCCTATCGCGACATCGGACATATCAACATCGCGCCGAGGGGACTGTTTATCCTGGTCAACTTCAGCGATGTGCAGTTCCGCCCCGAGAACAGCCCGGAGGATATGGACCTGATGCTCAATGGCGACGACTATACCTACAACGGCGCCATCGGTTCCGTACGGCGCTATTTCATCGACCAGTCCAACGGCACCTATAACCCGCAGTTCGACGTCGTCGGACCCGTCACACTGGCACATGAATATGCCTACTACGGCGAGAACGAAGACACCGACGACGCCAACGACCGCTATATAGCCGACTTCGCTATGGACGCCTGCACCGCCGCGGAGGCGCTCGGCGTGGATTTCTCGCTCTATGACAACGATGACGACGGCGTCATCGACTTTGTCTATTTCATCTATGCCGGCAAGGGCGAGGCCAACGGCGGCGATGACTACACCATCTGGCCCGCCAGTTGGGACATCGAGTCGGCCTTGACCGGCGACTCCCACCAGTCCGCCTACTACGTCGATTATACCGAGGACCCCGAGACGGGCGAGATAACGGTCGTGGACGAGAACCTGCCGCAGTACGGAGGAGTCACGCTCGGTGCCTTCGCCTATAGCGCCGAACTCAACAGCCGCGACCGCCGCGACGGCATAGGCACCCTCTGCCATGAGTTCAGCCATGTGCTCGGACTGCCGGACTATTACGACATCTACTATGGTGCTAACCGCCGCAACCGGCTCACACCCGGTCAGTGGAGCCTGATGGACCACGGCTCCTATAACGGCAACGGCAACCTGCCGCCTAACTGGTCCGCACACGATAAGTACTATGTCGGCTGGGCGACCCCGACACTGCTCTGTACCACGCAGGACGTGACGCTCCCCGCGGACGGACAGACCTACGGCTACCTGACCTCCGACGGCACCGCCGCCTCGCCCACCGACACGCGCGAGGTGTGGTACCTGGAGAACCGCCAACAGACCGGCTGGGACGCCGGACTGCCCGGACACGGCATGCTCATCACCAAGGTTACCTACGACCCCGAGGTGTGGGACGCTAACGAGCCCAACAGCGTAGAGGGCGTCATCCTCTACGACGTACTGGTGGCGGACGGGACACACACCGACGGCGACAGCGGTGACCCGTGGCCGGGAACGACCGGACGGACGACCTTCTCCGATGTCGCCGGCTACCCCCTCTCCGACATCGCCGAGGTGAGCGGACTCATCACCTTCCATGTGGAAGCACCCGAGGAACCGACCTCGCTCGAGACTCTCACCGCCGGGCGGGACATCCTCGGCCGCTACGACCTGCTGGGGAACCGCCTCCCCGCCACCGCTCTGCGACAGACCGGACTATACATCGTCCAAACAACGCAACGAACCTATAAAATACAAGTACGATGAACCGTAAACGAATACTCTCTGTCTTCACCCTCTGTATGATGATACTGCCCTTGGTGGCGGCACCTGCCCTGCGTCGGCCGCGTCCGGTGACGCAGCCCGATGGCACCACACTCACCCTCACCTCGCATGGGGATGAGTTCTTCCATTGGCTCACTGACGAGCAGGGCCGTTGGGTGGAGCAGGGGAGTGACGGCTTCTACCGTGCCGTACCCGCCCTCACCCCCGCGCAGATAGCCGCACGGCGTGCCGCCTCCCCCATGCGTGTGACCCAGGGCGTCCCCAACATCGGCACACGCGTATCTATTCCGCGCGTCCTGGTCATCCTCACGCAGTTCAGCGATGTGACCTTCCGCGCGGAGAACAACGTCGCCGCCTTCGACTCGCTCTTCAATAGCGACCACTATACCTATAATGACGCCACAGGCTCCGTGCGTCAGTACTTCAGTGACCAGTCCCTCGGTCAGTACCAACCGCAGTTCGACATCGTCGGACCCGTCACGGCCTCGAAAGCCTCCACCTACTACGGGCAGGGCGACAACGACTCACACCTCGGCGAACTCGTCTCCGAAGCCTGCCGACTGGCTGACACGCAGTATGACATCGACTTCGCCGACTACGACAGCGACGGCGACAACTATGTCGATGCCGTCTTCGTCATCTACGCCGGCTACGGCGCTGCGGACGGTGGTGACAAGAATACTATCTGGCCGAAGAAGTGGCAAGTCAGTGCCCAGACTACCGCCCCCACCATAGACGGTAAGCGGGTGGATGTCTATGTCTGCTCCAACGAGATATACAACGAGGCGGCTTACGGCTACGACACCTCTGCCGACCGGCGCGAGGGGATAGCCCTCATGTGCCATGAGTTCAGCCACGCCCTCGGCCTGCCCGATATCTATTGTGCCGCTAACTCCAACTATACCTTCAAGACCTCCGGCACATGGGACGTCATGGACTACCCCTACGCCAACGACGGCCGTACCCCGCCGGGCTATACCGCCTACGAGATGTTCTTCATGGGCTGGATAACACCCCGCGTGCTCAATACCGCCCTCAACGACACCCTCGGCGAACTGCACGCCACCGGCGACTGCCGTATCATCACCGCCACCGGCGAGCACAACCTCAACGGCGTCAGCCCCGACCCGGCCGAGTACTACCTCCTTGAGAACCGCCAGCAGACGGGCTGGGATGCCTACACCATGGGACGAGGCATGCTCCTCACCAAAGTGCGCTGGAGCGCTTCGGCATGGAGTAACAATCGCGTCAACAACAGCGCCTCCGACCTCCGCATCGACATCATCGAGGCGGACGGCCGAGCTACCGAATATGGCGACCAGGACGACCCCTACGGCTGGTTCGGTAAGGCCGGCGACTGCTTCCCCACAGGAGCCACCGCCTGCTCCCCCTATGAGGCCTACCCCCTCACCGACATCGCACAACAGCCCGACGGCACCGTCACCTTCCGCTTCATGGGAGGGGCACCCGATGCGCCGACCGGACTGCCATCCTACAACGAACATTATTCCACAACCGTCTATGATATGCTGGGGCATCCCCTTTCTACCGACCTTAACGCACTACCCCATGGCATTTACATTATTCAAACCAATAAAAACACGTACAAATTATGCAAGTAAAACATCTTTTGAGATTCGATTCCTTGGAGTGCTCTAAGCACCTTTCGACTCTTATCCTGCTGCTCTGCACCGTGACGGCCGCTTGGGCAGCACCCGCTACGCGCCGTCCCGTCCGGGTGACCCTCAGTGACGGCACCACTGTCTCCGCCCGTATCCACGGCGATGAGCATTACCACTGTCTGACCGACATCGACGGACATGTCCTCGTGCGTAACGCCGACGGCACCTATACCCGCACCGCCGAGACACTCACTTCGGACGCCCTGCGTGTCCGCCGCCGCGCTGCACGCGCACGCCGCATGCCCGCACAGACCTCCTTCGTCAACCATGCCCCGCGCGGGCTCGTCATCCTCGTCCAGTTCCCCGAAGACACCGGCTCAAGCTCCGGCGGATGGGGCGGATGGTGGGGTGGGGGCTCCTCCTCCTCTTCCGAGGCGGTGGACTTCACTTACACGCGCCAGGCCTTCGACAGCCTGCTTAACAGCTCCGACTACCGCGCGAACTTCTCCTTCACCTATCAGGATGATAACTACCGTACACGAACCGGCCGCATTGATGTCACCGGCTGCGCGCGCGACTATTTCGAGGCCCAGTCCTACAGCCAGTACGCCCCCGTCTTCGACGTCATGGGTATCTACACCCTCGCGCACCCCTCGTCTTACTATGCCGGTGATGAAGGCACCGACCTCGCCCACGAGATGATTGTCGAGGCCTGCCAAGCGGCCGAGGCGGACGGCGCCGACTTCACACGCTATGATAACGACAACGACGGACAAGTGGACTTCGTCTTCGTCTTCTATGCCGGCTATGGCCAGGCGGACAGCGGCGACGAGAACACTATCTGGCCCCATATGTGGTGGCTCGAGTACGACTACGAGGACGAGCGCGGACGCACCCAACATGTGGACGAGAGCGTCACCCTTGACGGCAAGAAGGTCAACCTCTATGCCTGCTCGTCCGAGCTCTGCTACGAGACCGGACGGATGGAAGGCATCAGCTCCTTCTGCCATGAGTTCAGCCACGTCATGGGCTTCCCCGACCTCTACGACACCGAATACCAGCATGCCACCCTCGGCGAGTGGGACATCATGGGCGGAGGCACCTATAACAACCACGGCTACACCCCGCCCGCCTACTCCGCCTACGAGCGCTTCTATGCCGGCTGGATTACCCCCACGCTCCTCCACGACCCCGCCAATATCACCCTCGGCGAGATTAACACCTCCGCGCAGGCCTACCTCGTCACCGAGTCCGGACTGCATAACCTCAACGGAGAGACGCCCGACCCCGCTGTCTTCTACCTCATCGAGAACCGCCAGCAGATAAGCGGCACCTACGACGAGTTCCTCCCCGGACACGGCATGCTCGTCACCAAGATTCAGTACGACGCCGACGAGTGGGCGGACAACACCCTCAATAACCACGCCGCTGCGCAACAGGGCATCGCCCTCCTCTGCGCCAACGGCTCCATGGGCTCCGAGACCGTGCGCGACGGACGTACTACCTCTGTCTATACCGTCACCGACGCCCGCAACGCCTATCCCGCCGGAGCTACGTCCTGCAACCTCTTCGACTATCCTGTCACCGAAATCACCGAGACCGAAGGACAGATATCCTTCCTCTTCCGCGGCGGCGTGCAGGAGCCTGTCTCCGAGGATGTCCCCCACTGGGCAGCCGAGACCGACCGCTCCGCCACCGTCTATACGCTCACGGGACAAACCGTCGCCGACCCTGCACAGGGCGGTATCTACCTCATACGAACTGCCGCAGGAGTGCGCAAGGTGCTCATCCCCTGACGACTACTCGCATACAAAACACCTATGAAAATCATATCCTACAACCTCAATGGCATACGTGCCGCCATCGGAAAGGGCCTGCTCTCCTGGCTCGCAGACGAGTCGCCTGACATCTTCTGTATCCAGGAGAGCAAGGCGCAGCCCGAACAGATTGACGTCACCGCCTTCGCCGAACTCGGCTACCATGCCTATATCCACTCCGCCGAGAAGAAAGGCTACTCCGGAGTATGTATCTTCTCCAAGACCGAACCCGACCTCGTGCAGGCCGGCATGGGCAAGCCACGCTATGACAGCGAGGGACGCGTACTCCGAGCCGACTTCGGCGACCTCACCGTCGTCTCTGTCTATGTCCCCTCCGGCACCACCGGCGACGTGCGCCAAGAGTTCAAGATGGACTTCCTCGAGGTCTTCCTCAAGTGGCTCAACACCCTCCGTCAGACACGGCCTAACGTCATCGTCTGTGGCGACTATAACATCTGCCACCACCCCATCGACATCAACCACCCCGAGCGCCAGGTCGGAGTCTCCGGCTTCCTCCCCGAGGAACGCGAGTGGATGGACCGGCTCGAAGCATCCGGCATGCTCGACTCGTTCCGACTCTTCGACACCGCCCCCGAACGCTACTCGTGGTGGTCGTACCGCTTCGGCGCACGCGAACGCAACGCAGGATGGCGAATCGACTACCACTGGGTCTCCGAACCCCTCCGCCCGAGACTCACCGGAGCACGTATCCTCACCGAGGCCGTCCACTCCGACCACTGCCCCGTCGAACTCACACTCAACTAACACCCACCAACACCCTCCTGGGACGGCCCCACCTGGGACGCGGGCTTTACGTCTCGGTCACAGACTGCGCCCGCGATAAGTAACATGGAGTGCTCTAAGCACCTTTTGACTAAATAACATGCCAACTCTCCGTACCGAACATCTGGTCAAACGCTACGCCAACCGTACCGTCGTCAACGACGTCTCTATCTACCTCCGGCAGGGCGAGATAGTCGGACTGCTCGGCCCCAACGGCGCCGGCAAGACCACCACCTTCTATATGACCACAGGACTCGTCTCCGCCAACGCCGGACGTATCTTCCTCGACGACAAGGATATCACCGCCATGCCTATGTACCTGCGCGCACAAATGGGCATCGGCTACCTTCCCCAAGAGGCCAGCGTCTTCCGCAAGATGTCCGTCGAGGACAATATCCTCTCCGTGCTCGAGATGAAGAAAGGACTCACACGCGAGGATCGTGAGAAGAAATTGGAAAAACTTATCACCGATTTCAACCTCGAGCATGTCCGCCGCAACCTCGGAGACCGACTCTCCGGCGGTGAGCGCCGACGCACCGAGATAGCACGCTGCCTCGCGCTCGAACCGAAGTTCGTCATGCTCGACGAACCCTTCGCAGGAGTGGACCCCATCGCCGTCCAGGAGATACAGGACGTCGTCTGGAGACTCAAAGACCGCAATATCGGCATACTCATCACCGACCACAACGTGGACGAGACCCTCCAGATAACCGACCGAGCCTACCTCCTCTTCGAGGGACGTCTCCTCTTCGGCGAGTCCCGCACACCCGAGGAACTGGCGGCTGACCCCATCGTCCGAAAGAACTACCTCGGACGCGACTTCGAACTCAAGAAAAAGACCCGCCCCACCGATACCTGACCGTTACCTGACCGTTACCTGACCCACCTGGGACGTGAAGCGATTAAGGCGCACCGAGTAGCGTCCGGTGGACGGTACGAGGAGTAAGTGCGCCGCGCGAGTCTGCGGAGCAGACATAGAACTCCTTATCGGCTCGCCCGCGAAAGAACCGTCTCGGTCACAGACCGCGCCCGCGACACGAACCTGGAACGAACCTGGAACGAAGCTGACCATATAACTCCACGTATATCAACCCGTTACAAACCTGCATGACACGACGTCCTTCTCTGCATAACATCCTTATTCTCAGCATTTTCTCGCTGATTCTCTTGTCATGCTCTCCCCTCGCGGAGCCCGACCTCACCGTCGTTCCCTGCACTCCCATACCCGTCCCGCGTGCCGCCGCCACCGTCTTCACCCTCGGCGACAAGGCTTACATCCTCGGCGGACGGGCCGCCGACCGCGACACCTACCTCGACGACTGCTGGCAGTACGACCCTGCTGCCGACACGTGGACACGGCTCCCCGACCCGCCCTTCCCCGGACGCGTCAATGCCGCGGCCATCACCGTCGGCAACACCGCCTACTACGGACTCGGCTACCGCGGACCCGCTATCTATCGCGACTCCTGCTACCTCACCGACTGGTGGACCTTCGATGGCGCTACATGGACCCGCTTGCCCGACTTCCCCGACCACTACACCGACGGACTCATCCTCTTTGCCACCGACACATGCCTCTTCTCCGCCTTCGGGTGGTACGACACGTTCTGGCACGAGATGAACCGCTTCAGCTTTGCCACCCGCCGCTGGTACGCACGCGACTCGCATATACGCGACCTGCATGTCACAATGGCTGCCGCAGGAGGAACAGCCGACGCCCGACACTTCGCCGGGACAGGCTATAACGCCTCCGGCGACAATTACTGGGCGGAGTACCTACCTGCCACCAACCGCTGGGTCCGGCGCACCCGCATACCCACGCCCCCTCGTTGCTTCGCCGCCACGGCCTGCGCACACGACGCCCTCTTCGTCCTCGGCGGACGCTACTGGGCCGGCACGGCCGACACCGTCCGCCTCTATGACGATGTCTGGCAGTACGTGCCCGCGGCTGACACATGGCGCCTGCGTGCACGCCTGCCGCAACCCGCGGAGAACATGATTGCCTTCACCCTCAACGGCCGTCTCTACTTCGGACTCGGAGAAGACAGCCGCTCTAACCGCCTAAGCACCCTCTACCGCATTGACTATTAAGCGCCTGCTCATACTGCCCCTCCTGCTTGCACTGCCCCTCCTGGTACGTGCATGGGCGCCTTGGCCCCTGCCTATGGACTCTGTGGACACCGGCTTCGACCGCCTCTCCTACAGCGTCGGACTCTCCGCAGTCGCCTCCTACGGCGCTTACGCGCCTTTCTGGCTCCAGTCCAACCGCCTGGGTGACATCTCTGCCACCCCCTTCTCCGGCATGATGCACGTCGGGCTCTACAAGCCCGCCACGCGCCACCACCGCTGGTACGACTATGACTTCGCCGTGGACCTCGCCGGACGACTCGACACGCGCGGAGGAACCGGCTGGTTCCGCCAACTCTATGCCCACCTCCGCCTCCTCTATTTCGACTTTACCGTCGGCATCACACCCATGTCTTGCGGCAACCAGGACCCGCTCCTCTCGTCCGGCGGACTCCTCTTCTCCAATAACGCGCACCCCCTGCCGCGTATCACCGTCGGACTGGACCAATGGACCCCCTTCCCGCTCACCTTCGGATTCCTCGAAATCAAAGGCGGCATCACCCATGCATGGGTCATTGACCAGACCTACGTGCAGAACTACTTCATCCACCATAAGTTCATCGGCGGACGCCTCGGCGGACACCTCCCCCTGCGCGTGAGCTATGAGTTCCACCATGCGGCCCAATGGGGAGGTATGCACCCTATCTACGGCAATCTCGGCAACAACTGGCGTGCCTTCTCCAACGCTTTCCTCGCACGCTCCGGCGGCGCTATGGCGAATGACCAAATCAATGCCCAGGGCAACCACCTCGGCATGCAGTGCCTCGGACTGGACGTCGTCACCGACCCTGTCTCCGTCTCCCTCTATTGGCAGTCTATCTTCGAGGACGGACCCGTCCGCTTCATCGGCTGCGGACTCAATGCCCGCGACGGACTATGGGGCGTCTCCCTACGCTTCCACCGCTTTCCCTACATCAGCGGCGTCTGCTACGAGGTGCTCAACACCACCGACCAGTCCGGCCCCTTCCATGACCGGGACGGTTATGTCTTCGGAGGACGGGACACCTACTACACCAACGGCGGCGTCTATCGCAACGGCTGGAACTATTTCCTTCGCTCCATCGGTACACCGCTCATCACCTCCCCCCTCTACAACACAGACGGCTCCCTCGCCACACTCAACAGCCGCGTCCGTACGCACCACATCGCGCTCATGGGCAACATCGAGGGCTTTCGCTATCGCCTCATGGCCACCTATACACGCAACTGGGGCAACTATGCCGCCACCGGCGGACCCACACACCCCATCTCCCGTAACACCGCCCTCCTGCTCGCGTTCACCAAGCATGTCCCACAGGCCTGGCACCTCGATTTCTCACTCGACCTCGCCGCGGACTTCGGCACGCAGTTCGGCAACACTTTCGGCGCCATGCTCACCGTCTCCAAATCAGGACTCCTAACACAATGGTAAATATGAACTTTATCGAAACCGCCAACACTATCTTCGCCCGGGCCGTCCGGGACTATCACCGCACAGATGATGTGGATGCGCCTATGCATAACCCCTTCCCCGCCGGCACTATTCAGTACGACCTCTACCTCAAGAACTGGATAGACACGGTCCAGTGGCACCTGGAAGACATCATCCGCGACCCGGATATAGACCCTGTGCAGGCACTCGCCATCAAACATCGCATCGACCATAGCAACCAGGAGCGCACAGACCTCGTCGAGCGCATCGACAGCTACTTCTGGGACCTCTATCATGACGTCACACCCCTGCCCGGCGCACGTATCAATACCGAGAGCCCCGCATGGGCTATCGACCGCCTCAGCATCCTGCATGTCAAGCTATGGCACATGGACGAGCAGGTCGCACGGACCGATGTCAGCGAAGAGCAGCACCTCAAGTGCAAAGCCAAACTCGACGTCCTCCGCGAACAACTCTCGGACATGACCACCTCTATCAGCCAGTTGCTTGAGGACTACGCTGCCGGCACGCGCATCATGAAGGTCTATCGCCAGATGAAGATGTATAACGACCCCTCGCTCAACCCCGTCCTCTATAAGAAGAAGTAGAACAGACCGCCCCGACCCGAAAAGAAGTATATGAAACGACTGCTCGTCATACGTTTCTCCGCACTGGGCGATGTGGCCCTGCTGGCCCCCGTCTTACGGGCGGCTGCGCAGCAGTACCCGCATGTCCGGATAACCATGCTCTCCCACCCGCGCATGGCGGACCTCTTCGCCGACATGCCGGAGAACATCACCTTCTGCGGCGTGAACCCTAAGCAGCAGCCGCTGCGTGAGATAGTCGCTCGGTTGGGGACGTTTGACGCCGTGGCGGACATGCACGGTGTGTGGCGTTCCTTGTATATACGTGGATACATGCGCCTGCGCGGAGCGCACGTAGCCGTTATCCGCAAGGGCCGCCGGGCCCGCTTCCTGCTCACACATGGCCTTCGCCGCCGACCGCTGCCGCATATCTCCCTGCGCTACGCGGCGGTCTTGGCCCGCTTGGGGATGCCCGTCACGCTGCCCGCACCCGCGCATACGGATGGTCAGGGGATAGGAATAGCTCCTTTCGCCGCACATGTCGGCAAAATCTACCCGCTCGACCGCATGGAGCGAGTGGTGCAATTGCTCAGCCTCCGGGGCCGACATGTCGTGCTCTTTGGCAGTCGCGACGAGAAACCGCTATTAGACACATGGGCGGAGAAATACCCGAATGTGGAGAACCTCGCCGGGCGCTTCCCGCTTAGCGGAGAGATAGAACGCATGCGCGGCCTGCGCGTCATGCTCACTATGGATAGTGCCAATATGCACCTGGCCTCTCTGGCCGGCACACGCGTGCTATCCGTCTGGGGGGCCACCCATCCCGATGCCGGATTCCTCGGTTATGGCCAGCAGCCGGCGGACTGTATCCTGCTCAACCTCCCGTGCCAACCCTGCTCGGTCTATGGGCAACGCCCCTGCCGCTATGCGGACTATCGATGCCTCGATATAGCGCCCGAGGTGCTTGTCGAACGTATAATACAAGCCTGTGATGATTGAACTCAACCCCGCATATGAGCACCTCCGCGCCGACGTGCAGTCGATAGACTCCCTGATAGCGCGTGCCACTCTCATCCACCGGGGGCGCAACACCCTCTACCAAGTGGACATGGCAGGCCTGCCTCTCTGCATCAAGTGCTATGGTTTCTCCTCTGTCCTCAAGCGGTGGCTGTACCGCTACCTCCGTGCCTCCAAGGCCCGGCGCGCCTGGCGTAACACACTCCTGTTGCGGCAGGCAGGCATCCACTCTCCCGAACCCGTCGCCCTCCTGGAGACCTACTCCCTTCGGGGCATAGAGACGAGTTATTATATCTGTCGCTACGAACCCGGCGCAACGCTCTACCACCTCGGCGACCTGCCCCTCTCCGAGTGCCGTCCGACGGTTGTCCGACTGGCTCGCTTCGCGGCAGCGATGCATGAGAGAGACATCATGCTCTCCGATTTCACCCCCGGTAATATCCTGCTCACCGCCGGCGGCTTCGCACTTGTGGACACCAACCGTATGTCTATCGGCCGTGTGAGTCTCCTGAAGGGGCTGCATAATATGGCGGGTCTCTGGCTGCAACCTGATGCGGCCGAACTGCTTGCCCGCGAGTATGTCACTGCCCGCGGAGAGACCTCCCCTGAACCGTATGTGCGTGCCTTTGCCCGCTACAGGCGCCTGTTCTGGAAGCGCTTCGCGCGACGCCACCGCCTCCGGAACCTCATTATCCACCGCGATATGGACGGCAGTAGTTATACTTACCACTTTAACACCACCATCCGATGAAACATTACCTGCTCTTTGCGTCACATAGTTATGCTTTCGCCATCCTGCGCCCTATACAGGCGGAGATACGGCGTCGGGGAGACGAGGCGGCGTGGTGGCTCGAATACTCCTGTCCCGATATGCGCGTTGAGGGAGAGACGCGGCTCTATACTCTCAGCGAGGTCAGAGCCTTCGCCCCGCTGGCTGTTATTGCGCCGGGCAACTGGGTCTATCCTTTCTTCCCCGGCATCAAGGTGGAGGTCTTCCACGGCTATCCTATGCGCAAGCGCATTGAGCAGATAGACGACCACTTCACCCTACGTGGATGGTGGGACATCTATTGCACTCAGGGTCCCAGCAGTACGCCCTACTTCACCCGACTGGCGCAGCAGCACGGCTATTTCCGTATCTACGAGACAGGGTGGTGCAAGGCGGACACTTTCTTCACCCCTACTGCCGCCGCTGAGACACCTCGGCAGCGACCGTGCATCCTCTATGCCCCCACCTTCAGCAAGGGTATATCCTCCGTGTGGGAGATGCCCCCTGTCATCGACCGGCTGGCGGCGACCGAGGACTGGGACTGGCTCATCACCTTCCACCCCCTCCTGCTTGACGACCGCGAGCTTGTCGCCCGATATGAGCAATTGGCGCAACGACATAGCAACGTGCATTTCATCCGCGTCAATCGGGGCGTAGAGACCTTCCGCCGGACCGATGCCCTGCTCTGCGACAGCAGCAGTCTCATCGTGGAGTACCTGATGATGCGCAAACCGGTTGTGACGCTCCGTAATACGCATCCCGGTCCCTACCTGATAGACGTGCAGACCACGGACGAGATAGGTCCCGCGCTGCATCGTGCCCTCACGCGCCCTGATACGCTCATGTCCGAGATTGACACCTATACGGCCTACCACGAGGCGCACCGTGACGGGCATAATGCTGCACGAGTCTTGGATGCCATCGACGACTTCGACAGCCGCTACCGCGGACGCTTGCCGCGCAAACCGCTCAACCTCTGGCGTAAGATGCAGATGATTATTCGTTACCTCAAAAGCAGACGATGATGGATACCTTGCTTACCATTCTGGGCATCTCCCTGTTCGTGCCCTTCTTCATACAGTGTTTCCGCACTCCTTGGAGCCGCGACACGTGGCCCCGCCAACTGCTCCTGACGGCGCTGCTCCTCCAGTGGACGGCCGTCATGTATATCCCCTCGGTGATGTATATATGCCTGGGGATGTTGGCCGTGGCATTGATTATCTATGCCGTGTGCGCTCGTCCCGCCTTCCGCTTGACGCCTTTCTTGGTCATCTGTGCCCTCTACCTGGCGTGGTTCGCCGTCTCGCTGACATGGTCCGTCGTGCCCGCCAAGGGAGCGCGTTTCCTCCTCGACCGCGGCGGACCGCTGCTCGTCTTCGCCCTGCTGGGGTGCACACTCTCTACAACAGCCGGGGAACGTCTGCACATGCTCCGACAGGCCTGTCATGTGGCCTATATATTCATCGCGATGACCCTCCTCACATGGCTCGTCAGTTGTGTCGAACTGCACCTCTACCCCTGGCAGTGGCCTATTCTCAAGAAGAGTATCGTCGGCGATATAGAGCTGTACCACTGGGTGTTCCGTTGGCTCGGCGGCTTGAAGGGCTATACCCATCCGTCTTATAACCTGCTTCCGCTCTTTGCGGTCACGAGTATGGCTATCGCCTTGCGCAAGGAGCGTGCCATGCCTGCCTACGCATGGTGGCTGCTGTGGGCGGGCGGCGCAGTCATCACCCTGCTCGTCCAATCACGCATGGGTATCGTATTCGCCCTCATCGAGATAGTGGCATATATCATCCTTATGCAGCCCACCGTCCGCCGCGCGGTCATTGCCACTATGGCAGTCGGCTGTGTCGGCCTGGTGGCAATAGGGGGCACTCTCTCCTTCTGGCGGCAGTATGGCTCGGACCCGATACGTGACACTCTGACGACCCGCACGTGGCAATATATACAGGCTAAGCCCTGGACCGGCGCCGGCGCCGGCGCACTCAACCCCGTGGAGATATGCCACACCATCGGCGCTACCGACTGGCCGCGCGTAGGGGCTATCACACCTGATATGCGCGTCGAGGACTGGAAACCCCGGACACGCATGCTCCCGCATAACCAGTGGCTTGCCGATTGGGCACATGCCGGCCTGCCGGCCGCCCTCCTCTGCCTGGCTCTCTACCTCTGCCTCGCCATACGGGGACTCCGCACCCGCCGACTCGCCGCCATGACTTTCCTGCTGATATTCATCATTTTCAGTCTCCTTGAACCGCCCCTCTATATCGGCAAGGGCCTCTACCTCTTCGGCCTGCTGAGCACGTACCTCTACCTGAAGCGTGAAGAGGCATAGTATGTCCTTATTGTGCGGGTGATATACTCCGCCAGATATGGCAATCCAACACAGCATTAACACAGGATTAACACAGGATTAACACAGGATTAACACTGCATACTTGGTCAACTGCCGCAGAATGGAAGAGCGAGAATCAGGGATGGGGGAGGCCAACGGTTAGGGTGAGCGAGAGGCCGCGCGGCGTGCAGAGGCTGAGAGGGACACGTCCGGGGGGCATGCCGAGGCCGGTAGAGGCATTGTAGTACATGTTGTACTCATTGAGTTCGGTAGCGAAATCCAGGATGTTATAGCACAGCGCCCGGACGGAGAAAGGCACTCCGCGTATTGTGCCGCGGTAGCAGAGGCGCAGGTCGAAGTTGAAGAAGGAGTCGTAGCGTTCGCCGAAATTGCCGTCCACCACGTTGATACCCCGCGTCCGGCCATTCCAGACGATGGCCTGCGAGTGGCCGTCGGCATCCGTATCCACGTAGGTGCGTAGTCCTCGGAAAGGGATACCGTCGCGGAACTTGCCGCTCAGGCTGAGTTGCCAGTGGTCGGTGATGTTCACGCCGACTTGCAGGCGGGCTATATAGGCTCTGTCCTGATAGAGTCGTCCTAAGGAGCGGATGCCGGGGTCGGACTGCTGCATATTGCCATTGACGAGAGGGTAGTTAGGGTCAGCGAGTGACTCGCTCAGGACCTGTATATCCTCAGCCTGCATGCTGTTACCGAGGGCGGATGTGCCGGACATGCAGTAGCTCTGCCAACTCAGTGAGACGAAGACATGCCGTCCGTTATAGGCGTACTTAATCAGGTTGGAGACAAACACGGGAGTACTCCATATCCCGGTGCCGGTCGGTTGGGCAGGCACAACCTCGTAGGTGCGTTGCCGGGGCTGCATGCGATAGACTGTGTAGCTCAGGTCGGCGCCGTAGCCCTGTGTGACAGTGACGGGGTCGTAGCTCGCGGCGGACGCGTCGGTCAGGCGCACGGACCATGTGTTGTAGTATTTCTTGAAGCTACTGAGCACACTTATCTCATGGCGTCCGATGGTGAAGACGAGGGGGATGTCCACTGCCACATACTGCGGTTGGCGGAGCCCATTGCCGAGGCGGTGGTAGCGTCCGCCGGTTGTGGTGAGCAGGGTGCCGGTGCCGGCGTAATAGACCTCCGCGGACAGGTAGTGGTCGCTGAGGAAGCGCACCTGCTCGTAGGTGTAGGGGATTCGGTAGTTGGCTGCGATGATGTCCATGCGGAACCAGCGTGCGGGCTCGATGTGGATATCGGCTTTTGCTTCCCAAGACGGTGTGACAACGGATTTACCGCTGAGCAGCATGCCGTCCAACGTGGCGGATAGTTGGCCTCGCAGTCTGAGCCAAGGCAGTACCCGGTAATCGGCTTCCAGCGAGAGGGTGTTCTCCAACATCCCGGCGGCGAAGGCCTCGCTATGCCACCGGTAATCGTACAAGTCCGTCGGGGCTGTCATCTCGTAGCCCTGCAGATAGACCGTATTGGTCCAATTGCTCCGAGTCGGGCGGAAGGCCAGCAGGGAGTTATAGGTATCGAGGTGGAGACGCAGCCACGGCAGGATAGGGTATTGGTAATCCACCGCCCAGTTGAGTTCATGCGTGTGGCCGTCGGGGTACCACGGTTCTAACGCCTCGCCGTCCACGTCGATGATGTTCCGGCGGAACTCCGGTTGGTGGTGCAGGTCGCGCTGCAGACCATATGTCAGTCCTGTGACCAGGTGTCCGGTGTGTCCGAAGTCCTTATGACCATAGAGGGAGAAAGAGTGGTTGAGACGGCGGGAGAGTTCGTCGGTGTTATAGCCGAACTCGCTATTGGCGTCAGCGCGATAGCCGACGCGGAGGATATAATGCAGGGCGTCGAACACACGGTTGGGTGTCACCGGCAGGCGGCCGTCCAGTTGCACGTGATAATAGTCGGCATCCCATGTGCCTGTGATTCCGTCGTAGTCGTATCGGAGGAGCCGTCGCACGCCGTAGTCGATATAGGCATGCTGTGTATAGTGCACACCGTGGAGCGGTATGGTATAGACGGCGTCTGCGCTGCCGGCTCCGACGATATGCCGGCGCAGGTTAATAGTCTCCTCTTTGGCGGCCCGCTTGATGGCGGAGTTGCCTTCCTGCAGTTCTTGCAGCCATCGTGCCAGTCGGCTATAGCCGCCGACCCCGCCTGCCTGCCCGGACAGACGCAGTTGCGGTGTGCGCAGCGAATCGGTCCGCCAGTACATGGCACCGCGGTTGTAGTCGATGGTCATGTCATGTGCGAAGAGGTCCGGCCGATAGAGCGCATCGCCGGCCTCTATGCGGCTGTCTACGCGGAACCCGTCCAGGTAGTAGCGGTTAGAGCGATAGGAGTTGCCGTTGATGGAGAAGAGCAGGGGTTCGGGCGTAGCCCACTCGCCGGTGGTCTCGCTCAGGTAGGTGGTCACGTCGCAATAGTTGTCGAGGTAATGCTGCAGTTCGCCCCATTGGTACCACTCCCGCATCCATCGGGCAGTCACCGTGTCGCATCCCATGTCGGCTGCCGCGAAGAGCGGGAGCGCCAGGAAGAGGGATAGTATGGCGGGGAGGATTCGTCTCACGCGGTCAGGTGGTTAGCGGCGGTCGGGGCGAGTGAGTATGTCGAGGTTATAGACCAATCCGAGGCGGAGCTGGTGGAAGGGGTAATCTTGGATACCATATTGGTACTGGAGGAAGGGCTCGAAGCGGCGGATATGCCCGGCCGCACGCAGTTTGAGGGTCATCGGTGCGTCTCCATACCGTTCCCACCCGACATAGCCGCCCCACGTGGCTTGCAGGGAGGCATAGGTATGGCGGACGGTCAGTTGGAGGCCATACATGACTGCGTCGTTCTGGCGTGCGTCGGCGGTCTGCCAGCAGAGGAACCCGACCGAGCCGGCCAGCCTCATCTCCCAGTCGTTGAGATAGAGGGAGTTGCCTATGCTCATGTCGAAGAAATAGCCCGGGTCGTCGAAGTGGCGGCGGCGTGCGTACTGGCCGCCACTGGCGGTCTTCATACCTAGGCGGATGGTCATCTGGGGAATCCGGCGTTGCTGTTCGGGAGCGAACCAACTATGGTGCAGCACCTGTATGTCCGTGGACAGGTACACGTCGCCTGCTCCGTTGCCGGTACCGTCGGACTGGCGGAACCACTCATAGACCGGCATCCACACACTGAGGTTAGCCCAACGCGTGAAGAGCGGCACTTGCACGCGCGCGAACAGGTCGGCCGTGCGACTGCCGTCATAGCCAAAGTAGCCATCGCCGGCCAACTCTATGCGCAGGTCTTCGGATGTGCGACCGTCCGACATGTCCGGCACGGGCAGGGCGTTAGGTCCGAAGAAGGCGGGCGCGACGCCGGTGGGCGTGAACGCCATAAGGAGGGGTGAGAGCGTGAGCAGCAGGCTTACGAGCAGGGTTCTATGCGCGGAAGGTAAAGACATAGTTCATAGAGAAGTTCCAGACAGTGACACAGCCGATGGCGATGAGCTTGCTGAGGTAGAAGTTCCACCGCAGTCGTTCGTGCAGGAGGTAGATGATGAGGTTGTTGAGCGCCAGACCAATCAGGGAAATGAGCACGAACATGCTGTATTCGCGGGCTATCTCGGTGCTTTGACTTTGGAAAGTCCAGAGCCGGTTCCAGATGTAGTTATTGGTGGCGGCGAGGACGAAGCCGAGGGAGTTGCTGACGTACTTGTTCCAGCGTAGGCGTTCCTTGCAGAGCCATGTCACGGCGAAGTCCACGAGCATGCCGCTTGCGCCGACGAGGCAGAAGCGTAGCATCCGTAACAATATGGGCAGGTAGGCGTTCATCGCAGGTCGTCGGGTGTCAGGGATGAGACGAAAGTGACCGTACCGTGTCGCATGAGGCAAACGGGTTGTCCCATGAGGTCTTGCTCGAGGTGGAGCAGGTCGAACTGGGTATAGCGGTCGTGGTCGTTGCGGACGAGGACCGCTTGGTCGTCGTAATAGAAGCGGTAGAGGGAGGGGCGCTGGAAGGAACCGTCAAAGACGACGGGGAGGGACTGCGCCTGTTCATGGAGGGAGGCGTAGTAGGGTTGTTTGCCGGCCAGACCTGTCCGTGCGGGGAGTATGTTCGCCATGAGGACGATACGGGCGGCGATGACCAGTGCGAAGCAGGAACAGAGGGCGATGCGCCAGGGCTCGTGCGCAAAGGGAGAGGAGGCGGTCGGGCGGCACCATTCTTCGGTCAGCAGGATGATAGCGGGAATAGAGGAGACCATCGTCCAATGGGGCTCGACATGTCCGCGGACGGTCATGACGAGGAAAAAGAGTTGGAATCCCCAGACGGTCCAGCCCATCGTGCGTGCCCATATGTCCCGGCTGCGGAGTGTGCGCCAACCGAGCCAGAGCATCAGCACCCAGATGACGGGGTTGAAGACGGCCCACTGGTTGGGTATATACTCCAACGTGAAGAGGGGGTTATAGCCGGTGGCGCGGTCCACGAGGTGGTAGGTGAAGGAGGGAAAGTGGTGGCTGTATTGCCAATAGAGATGGGGCGTCATGAGGAGTGCAGCGAGTGCGACGGCGAGCCATGCTTTGGCGTCGCGAAGCAGGCGCGGGTTGGCGACCAGGGCGAGTGCGATGACGAGGACGCCCATGTACTTGCTGTAGAGCATGCCTGCCATGCTCAGGCCGAGGCAGACGGTGTCCGCCCATGAGCGGCGGTCGAGGAAGCGGCGATAGGCATAGTAGAAGAGTGCGGCGAAGAAGAGCAGCGGTGCATCGGGGGCGGTGATGAAGCCGTAGGCACAGAACATTACGGCCGAGCCGGCCAGGAGCAGGAAGCGGTTCTGCGTGCGGGCATCGTTGCGGTCGGGTAGGTCGAGGGTGTGCCAGACGAGCGCGACGGTGGCCATGTGCAGGAGGACGGTAACAAGCCTGACACTCAGATTCTTGAGTGTCAGGCTTGAGCCTCCGATGAGGGTGCCGCCGAGGGCGGTCATGAGTGCGACCATGGGGGGGTGGTCGAAGTAGCCCCAATCGAGGAACTGACCATAGAGGCGGTAGTAGGCCTCGTCCGCATGTATCTCGCAGAGGGCAGCGCAGAGCAGGTCGAGCATGCCCCACAGGAGCAGGCAGAGGAGGAAGCGATGCGAAGTGCGGGTGGCGGTCATGGGTCAGAGGGTGTGCGTCACAGGTTAAACAGGTTGTGGAAGAAGTTCTTCTTCTCGTTCTGACCCGGTGCTATATTGGGGCTATCCTGCAGTTTCTCTATGAGTTCTTTCTCCTTCTTATCGAGGTGTTCGGGTATATAGACACCGACATTAATGAGGAGGTCTCCGGTGCCATACTGGCGTGCATACTGGTCGATGACGGGGAGTCCTTTGCCGCGCATGCGGAGCACCTTGCCGGGTTGTGTGCCGGGTGTGATGGTGATTTTGGCTTCGCCGGTGAGGGTGGGGACCTTGACCTGTCCGCCGAGGATGGCGGTGGGCATGTCGAGCAGGAGGTTATATATCAAGTCGTTGCCATCGCGCAGGAGGTTGGGGTGCTTCTCCTCCTCGATATAGACGAGCAGGTCGCCGGGTATGCCTCCGTGGGGTGCGGCGTTGCCCTTGCCCTGCACGGGAATCTGCATGCCTTCGGCGACTCCGGCGGGTATGCGGATGGTGATTATCTCCTCGTCGCGCACGACGCCTTCGCCCTGGCAGTGGGTACATTTATTGCGTATGATTTTGCCTTCGCCGTGGCATGTGGGGCACTCCTGCTGCATCTGCATCATGCCGAAGATGCCTCGTTGGGCGGTGACGACTCGTCCTGAGCCGTGGCATGTGGGGCATTGTTCGCCCTCCTTACCGTCGGCAGAGCCGACACCGTGGCAATGGGGGCACTCGACCATCTTGCGGACCTTGATTTTCTTCTCGACTCCGGAGGCTATTTCTTCGAGTGTGAGTCGCACTTTGACGCGTAGGTCGCTGCCTCTGCGCACTCGTCGTCCTCCTCGGGCGCCTCCTCCGAAGAAGCTGCTGCCCATTCCCCAGCTCTCGAAGAGGTCTCCGAACTGGCTGAAGATGTCGTTGAGGTCCATGCCTGCTCCGCTGAATCCTGCTCCGCTCATGCCGGCGTGTCCGAACTGGTCGTAGCGTTGGCGTTTTTGGGGGTCGGAGAGGACGTCGTATGCCTCGGCAGCCTCCTTGAACTTCTCCTCGGCGGCTTTCTTCTCGTCTTCGGAGTCGTTGACATGTCTGTCGGGGTGGTATTGGAGGGCCATTTTCTTATAGGCCTTCTTTATCTCGTCGGCCGTGGCCGTTTTGGCGACGCCGAGCACTTCATAATAGTCTCTTTTCTCTGCCATGATGTTATTCTCCTACTACTACTTTGGCGTATCGAATCACTTTGTCTGCAAGTTTGTATCCCTTCTGTGTGCAGTCGATGACCTTACCTTTCTTGTCTTCTCCGGCGGGGAAGGTGGTGACGGCTTCGTGCTCGTCGGTGGAGAAGTCGGCTCCTTCGGTGGGAATGACGTGTACGTCCTGTTTGTCGAGGAAGGAGATGAACTTATTGTAAATAAGGTCGATGCCCTCTCGGAGGGAGTTGATGTCGTCCGTTTTGAGCATAGCTTCCCGTGCCCGTTCAAAGTCGTCCACGAGGGGTAGCATCTCGCGGAAGATGCGTTCTCCGGCGGTGCTGATGAGTTCGAGTTTCTCCTTGTTGGTGCGTCGGCGGTAGTTGTCAAACTCTGCCATCATGCGTAGGTTCTTGTCGCGCAGTTCGTCGGCTTCGCGTCGGAGGGCGTCGAGTTGGTCCTCCGTGGCGGGTTGCTCGTTGTCGGAGGCGGCGGGCTCTTCTGCTTCGGGGGCGTTTGTAACGGGTTCTTCTACAGGTTGTTGCTGTTGTTCGGATTGCAGTTGTTCTTCTGCCATATTGTTATCTTGTTTCGTCATAAGGTGTGTTGTTAGTATGTAATACTATAGGGTTGTATCTAAAATCGTGCCAATCGTGTGTGACTGCCATTTTGGCAGGCAGCGGTTGGCGGCTGCGGTTGTGCGAAAGAGCAGAGTGTAAGCAAAAAAGGCTTTTAGGTGTCATTTTGCTATTCGGGTGCGGTCCGTTCTACCGTCGGCGGCGCTTCCCGTTTGGTACGGACATGGTACGGTTTCGCACCGGTATCAAAATGTAAGGTCAGGCTGGGAAAAAGGCGACAAAGTGTCACCGTGGCAGGTTGGGGTGCGGATGGGGCAGGAGCGGGGTAGGAGTGGAACTGGATGGTCAGAGTTGTCCGGACTCGACGAGGTGTATGATGCGTTCGATGATGGCGTCTTTGTCGCGTGCGTCGTACTCTTCTTTGAGGTCGTTTTTGAAGAGTTTGGCGACGAACTGCCAGAAGTTAGCGGAGCCTTTTCCGCGGTATTGTTTGATGAGATCGTAGCTTGTTTTATCTGTTTCTCGGTCGAGGAGTAGCATGAGCATTCGTCCCTGTGAGGCGGTCATGTGTCGGAAGTCTTTCTCGTACTTGCGGAAGAGTTCGCGTTCGTACTGTTTCCACCAGCGTTTCTGTGCCTTTTTGTCGCCGTCCATGGCCGCGAGTTGTCGGTCGGCGTAGGCGATGTCGGCGTTGATGCGTTTGGCGTACGGTAGCGTCTTCTTGACGTCTCGTACGGTTCGCCAGTAGAAGCGCTCCTGGCGTTTGTTGCGGAACTGCATCTTGGGATAGACCCAGAGGTCCTGCAAGTACATGAGAATGAGCGTGTCCCCGTCGGGTGTGACCCGCGCGGGATAGCGATGCCAGAGGGTGTCGGCGGGTGTGGCGCTGAGGAGTGTGAGGAGCAGTATGACGGCGAGTCGTTGCATCGAGCGGGTCGTGTTTAGTCGGGTTGCGGGGGTGTGGTATGTATCCAAGCCTCCTGTTCGGCTATCTTGCGGCGGAACTTACCGAGTTGGACCCATAGGATGACGGCGGCGGTGAGTGCAGAGAGTGCGTCACTGACGGGCATGGACCACCAGACGCCGAGTATGGGTGTGCGTGTGAAGAGCGCGGGGAGCAGTAAGAGCAAGGGTATGAGGAAGATAACCTGCCGTGTGAGGGAGAGGAAGATGGCCTTCCCGGCCATGCCGATAGAGGTGAAGAAGTTGCCGGTGACCATTTGGAATCCGACGAGCCACATGAAGACGCATATGATGCGCATGGGTAGGATGGAGTCGGCGATGAGTGTGGGGTCGTTGGTGAAGACGCGAATCATGTACTCCGGGACGGCCTCGCCGAGGATGAAGACGGTTGTCATGACGGCTGTGGCGAGCCATGCGGTGAGGGAGAAGGCGTGGAGCATGCGGTGGTACTGTTTGGCGCCGTAGTTGAAGCCGACGATGGGTTGCATGCCCTGGTTGAGTCCCATGACTATCATCGCAAAGACGAAGGTGAAGCGGTTGATGACGCCGTAGGTGGCGATGGCCATGTCTCCGCCGTAACGTGCTAACTGATTGTTGACTATGATGACGACCATGCAGTGGGCGAGGTTCATGAGGAAGGGGGAGAGTCCAATCTGGAGTGCGCGTATGGTGATGGTGGGTTCGAGTCGCCAGATGCCTCTGTGGAAGTGGATGATTTCGTGCGGGTTGGCGAGTAGTATGAGTTGCCAGACGACGCTGACGGCCTGTGATATGACGGTGGCGAGTGCGGCGCCTCGTACTCCCATGCCGAGTCCGAAGATGAAGATAGGGTCGAGTATGACATTGACACCGACGGCGACGATGGTAGAGACCATAGCCCACTTGGGGTGTCCCATGGAGCGGAGGACGCTGTTGAGGCCGAAGTAGATGTGTGTGAGGATGTTACCGAAGAGGATTATCTCCATGTAGTCATGTGCGTAGGGGAGTGTGTCGGGGCTGGCTCCGAAGGCGTATAGGATGGGGTCGAGCCAGATGAGTCCGACGACCATGACGAGTGTGCTGAGGAGGACGTTGAGGATGATGACGTTGCCGAGGACTCGGTTGGCGGACTCGTACTCCTTCTCGCCTAACTTAATGGCAATGAGGGTGCTGGCTCCCACTCCGACGAGGCTTCCGAAGGCGGCGCATATGTCCATGAAGGGCTTGGCGACGGCGAGTCCTGAGAGGGCGAGGGGTCCGCATCCATGTCCGATGAAGATGCTGTCGGCGATGTTGTACAGCGAACTGGCGGTCATGGCGATGATGGCCGGAAGCGCGTACTTGAAGAGTAGCGGTCGGACGGGTGCTGTTCCGAGTTCGGTGGCGTTGGTCATTTATTGTATCTTGCGCGCGATGTCGTTGAAAATGAGTGCAGCGGGGTGTCCGTTTTGGAGCGCGACGGGTGTGCCGTTGTCGCCGCCTTCGCGGACGGACTGGACGAGGGGTATTTGTCCGAGGAGGGGTATGCCGAGTTCTTCGGCGAGTTGTTTTCCTCCGTCTCGTCCGAAGATATAATAGCGATTATCAGGCAGTTCTGCGGGTGTGAACCAGGACATATTCTCCACGATACCGAGTACGGGGACGTTGATTTTGTCGTTGCAGAACATGTCCACTCCCTTGCGTGCGTCGGCGAGTGCGACGGGCTGTGGTGTGGTGACGACTATTGCTCCGGTGAGGTGCAGCGTCTGGACGAGGGTGAGGTGTATGTCGCTGGTGCCGGGTGGGAGGTCGATGAGGAAATAGTCGAGTGTGCCCCAGTCGGCGTCTTGGATGAGTTGCTTGATGGCATTGCTTGCCATGCCTCCTCGCCATACGACGGCCTGCTCGGGGTCGAGGAAGAATCCGATGCTGAGCATCTTAACGCCGTACTGCTCAGCGGGTTCGATGAGTTCGCGTCCGTTGACGGTGGCGGCGGTGGGTCGGTAGGACTCGAGGTGGAGCATCTTGGGCATGCTGGGTCCGTGGATGTCGGCGTCGAGCAGTCCGACGCGGAAGCCTTGTGCGGCGAGTGCGACGGCGAGGTTGACGGCGACGGTCGATTTGCCGACTCCGCCCTTGCCGCTATGTACGGCGATGATGTGCGCGGCGTCGATGGGGCTCTTGTCCTGCGGCACTGCGGGTGTGGCGGCTTTGCGGAACTTGGTATGGATAGTGACGGCGGCGTTGGGGTCCACGTAGGTGTGTATGGCGGTCTCGGCGGCCTTGAGCAGTGAGCGTAGGAAGGGGTCGTTCTCCTTGTCGAAGATGAGCGAGAAGGACACTTGGAGTCCGGATATGCGGATGTCGTCTTCGAGCATTCCGCTCTGTATGAGGTTGTTACCTGTTCCCGGGTAGCGTACTCGGGCCAGGGCGTCAATGATTTGCTGTGGATACATAGTTGCGTCCGTAGGAACGGTAGTTATCTTTTTCGATGTCGATGTCGGGTTCGGCGAAGGTGTCGCGCGGCAGGAGTTGCCAGGCGAGGTACTTGATGGTCAGTCCGCGGTCGAGCCACTGGTGCTCATAGTGCGTCTGCAGGGCCTGTGCGTCAGGGTATTGCGTGACGGCATAGAGGTCGTCGGTGTCGGCGAGGACGGGCAGGTCGTTGAGTCGCAGCATCTCGCGCGTGTAGGTATATAGGAAGGGGCTGTCGGTCTTGAGGTGGACCGTGCCTCCGGGCTGGAGGAGGCGGAGGTATCGCTGCATGAAGTAGGTGGAAGTGAGGCGCTTGGTGGCTTTCTTCATCTGCGGGTCGGGGAAGGTAATCCATATCCGTTCGACCTCGGCGGGTGCGAAGAAGTGCGGAATGGACTCGATGTTGGTGCGCAGGAAGGCGACGTTGGGCATGTGAGCGAGTTCAGCCTGCTTGGCCCCGGCCCAGATGCGTGCGCCCTTGATGTCCACTCCGATGAAGTTGCGCTCGGGATAGCGTTGTGCGAGTCCGACGGTGTATTCGCCTCGTCCGCATCCGAGTTCGAGCGTAATCGGGTGGTCGTTATGAAAATAGCGCTCGTTCCAGTGACCGGCCATCTGTGCGACGGGGTTGTCGGGTGTGATGTCGTGTATGCTGCACTGGAAGACGTTATGGAAGGTCTCCATCTCGGAGAATTTGCGTAGTTTATTCTTACCCATAGGATGTCAGTTGGTGCGTTGAATCTCCAGTCCGATGTCGGTGATGCCACGCAGGAGCGTGTCGCGCATGCCGTGTCGGACGGTGATGGTGTAGGGGGCGGCGTGGTGGAAGAGCTGTTGCTGCCGGTAGAGGACAGGCATGTCTGTCCAGCCGTTGCCGCCGTTGCCGAGCCATTGTCCGCGGTCGTCGGCGAGGAAGAACTGGATGGTGTCGCGGCTGTATGTGAGCGGTAGGCTGTCGTAGCCTGTCTCGATGAAGAGCCAGGTGTTCTGGTAGGGGTAGTTGCCGGTATGGCGCACGTGGAGCAGGATGTCGCAGGGCGTGAGGGTGTCGGCGGGTGTGAAGGTGAACGTCAGGGCTGAGTCGGCGTGCCATCCGGCCGGCGACACGGCGTGATACTCCGAGTGGAGCAGGCCGCTGTGGCAGGCGGACAGGAGCAGACTAATGAGGACGATTGCCGTCCGCGCGACGGTTGGGATTGGGTTGTTTGTTGCGTGAGTCATTGTTGTTGCGGTTGTCAGAGTGTGGTCTGTTATGGTCCCGGCGTGCGTCGCGGTTGTTGTTGCGGTTGTTGTTGTGGGTGCGTTTCTTGTCGAAGCGTGTGAGGTCGTCCTGTCCGACGACGTTGAGGTAGCCCACTTCGGGGCTCTGCGGAACGCCGGTTTTTCCTCCGAGGTCGAGCGGTTTCTCGCCGCGTTTGTTGGCATTGATGATGTCCCACGCCTGCTGCGCGCTGAGGACCTGCAGGTTAGCCGGTATGCGCGGGTCGGAGGAGTAGGTGAGTTCGCCTCGCAGGGGGTCGGTGGAGAAGAGGTAGTAGGTGGCGTCGGCGGTCTCGAGGGGTGTGTTGCGCGGAGGAAAGTCCTTGACAGCGTCCTCATAGACAGGCACTTCGTAGTTGAGGCAGCACTTGAGTTTGGCGCACTGTCCCGCGAGTTTCTGGGGGTTGAGTGAGAGGTTTTGCAGGCGTGCGCCTCCGGTGCCGACGGAGCGGAAGTTGCTCATCCATGTGGAGCAGCATAGTTCGCGTCCGCAGGGGCCTGTGCCTCCGATGCGTCCGGCCTCTTGCCGCGCGCCTATCTGTTTCATTTCGATGCGGATACGGAAGGTCTCGGCATAGACTTTGATGAGTTGTCGGAAGTCCACGCGCCCGTCGGCGATGTAGTAGAAGATGCCTTTTTGTCCGTCTCCCTGGTACTCGACGTCGCCGATTTTCATCTCGAGTCCGAGTGATTTGGCCAGTTGGCGTGCCCGAATCATGGTGGCTTGCTCCTTGGCGTGCGCTTCTTCGGCCCGTTGCAGGTCCTGCTCGGTGGCGATACGATAGACGCTACGTATCTCGTAACGCGTTGTGTCAATGCGGTTTTTGCGCATCTGGTTGAGGACGAGCGGTCCTGTGAGTGTCACTTCGCCGATGTCGTGTCCGGGGTTGGATTCCACGGCCACTTTGACGCCTTTCTCGAGGGGTAAGTGGTTGTTATTGTGGTAGTATCCTTTGCGTGTGTTTTTGAATTGCACCTCTACGATGTCGGAGTCTCCGGCGGCTTCGGGCAGGTCGCTCATCCAGTCGGTCACGGGGAGCATGTGCGCCGAGTTGCGGCAGCAGGATTTGCCGGAGAAGCGGCAGGATTCGTTATTGAGGATGAAGTTGGTGTTCATATATGTGTTATTATCTCTTAATCAGTACGATGAGTTGCAGGCAGAGGTCGAAGAATATCATCTTGGCGTTTCCGTTCTGCGTGATTTGTTGCTCGGCGCGGTCCAGTTGCTCGACGATGGCGTCGATGTTGCCGTCGTGGATGTAGGGTGCGAAGCGTTCGGAGAAGTGTCGTTCGTCGGCGGTCTGGTAGTTGAGTCGGGCGAGTTGGTCGGGCGTATGCTCGGATGGGGCGGAGTGTGTGAGGTTAAAGACATAGTTCTCACGCACTTGGCGCTGCGCATATTGGAGGAACGCTTTCTGTCTCTCGCGTCCGACCTTGGCGTCGGCCATCCGCAGGCTCCACTCGCGCAGGGTGCGCAGCGCCTCGAACTTACGTTGCGGGTCGCGTATCTGGCCGATGGTGTAGGCGTTGCGCATGAGTGCGACGAAGTCATCGAAGAAGGAGCGGTTCTGCTCGTCCTCGTCGGCCAGCCGCACGGCGGTCAGCCAGCTGCCGTTAGCGATGTGGGCGATGTCGGCGGCGTCGGTGCGGCTCATGGCGCTATGCTCTGTGAGTAAGCCGTTTACCAGCGTCTCCTCCTCGAGCCGCGGGACGTTGACGGGCTGCACCCGTGAGATGATGGTCGGCAGGAGGAGCTCGGGATGCTCGGTGACGAGGAGGAAGAGGGTCTTCTCCGGCGGCTCTTCGAGCAGCTTGAGTAACTTATTGGCACACTGGGCGTTCATCTTGTCTGCCTGCCAGATAATCATCACTTTATAGCCGTTGCTGAAGGCTTTGAGGGAGAGCTTGCGCAGAATCTCGCTGCTCTCTTTCTCGTATATCATGCCTTGTTTGGTCTCCACGCCGAGGGTGCGGTACCAGTCGTCGAGGTCGAAGTAGCGGTCGGAGAGGAGCAACTCGCGGAAGCGGGGCATGAAGTCGTCGCATGTGTCGCCTGCGTCGGTCTTGACGATAGGGAAGGCGAAGTTGAGGTCGGGGTGCTGCAACTTGGTGTATTGCAGGCAAGTAGGGCATACGCCGCAGGAGTCTTCGGCCGTCCGGTGCTCACAGGCGATGTACTGGGCATAGGCGATAGCGAGGCGCAGTTTGCCGACGCCTGCCGGTCCGCTCAGCAACTGGGCATGGGGGACGCGTGACTCCGCCACCGCCTGACGCAACCGGTTCTTGACCGATTCCTGACCTATGATATCCTTGAACTGCATACAATCCCAAATTAGTGCACAAAGTTACGAAAAATATTCCGTTTTTGCAAGTGTCAGGCATAAAAACACTAAAAAACATACAATTTATTTGTGTATATGCAAAAAAAGCAGTAACTTTGCACGCTTTTTCGTGAAAGAAGCGTACCATTTAATTATTAACCCGGGCAGGCAACTCGTGCAGTTGTAGCCCATAACAGAACCAACAATGGCAACAAAAATTCGTCTGGCCCGTCATGGCCACAAGGACTATGCCTACTACCACATCGTAGTGGCAGACAGCCGCGCTCCGCGCGACGGCAAGTACATTGAGCGTATCGGCTCTTACAACCCGAACACCAACCCTGCGACCGTAGATCTGAAGTTTGATCGCGCGCTGTATTGGATCGGTGTTGGTGCCCAGCCGACCGACACGGTACGTAACATCCTCTCCGACGAGGGCGTGCTGCTGATGAAGCACCTGCTCGGAGGCGTTAAGAAAGGCGCTTTCGATGAGGCAGCCGCGCAGAAGAAGTTCGACGCGTGGAAGGCTCAGAAGGACGCTAAGCTCGGCAAAATCAGTGCCGCAGAGGCAGAGAAGAAGGCTGCAGCAGCGAAGGCTCTCCTGGCTCAGGAGGTTGAGACCAACAAGGCTAAGGCAGCCGCTATCGCCAAGAAGCGTCAAGAGGCAGCAGAGGCACTTGCAGCCGCCGCTGTTGAGGCCGCCAAAGAGGCCGCTGAGGCTGAGGCTCCTGCAGAAGCAGCAGAGTAAGTACTACGCACACAGGTGCGTGACAGGTTGTCCGACTCGGCTCGGGCAACCTGTTTCTTTTATAGGTGCGTGCCTGTTTATTCAAGAGAAAAGAAGAGGAGGAGAGTATATAAAAAAAGAAGGATTGTCATCTCGACAACCCAATCTTTACTTAACCTTAAATCTAATACCATGAAAAACACGGTGCAAAAGTACTGCTTTTTTGTTATTCCACCAAATCTTTTGACGAAAAAGTGCGTTTTTCGGGGCAGTTTTGATGAATTTGTCAAATAAAGTTTGCAAAAAGGCTGCATTATGTTACATAAATAGGGTATCTTCTATCATGGAGTGAGGCCGTAAAATGGTAAAAACAGGCATTTTGCTAACTGTAGTTTGCAAAATATGTTGTAAAACATATAAAAAGTTCTTGCGTATATGGGAAAAAAGCAGTACCTTTGCACTCGTAATCAGAACAACACAATCTTTTTTGTACCTTAAAAAACTAAACAGACTAATACCTTGGAAAAATAGACGTCGTGATGACGTCTTTTTTCTTTATAGATGGTGGTGTGCGTGAGGGAGTACGGATATTGCGGCGCGGGGTATAGCGGAGCACGTCCGAGGAGGGTGTCGTGGTGTCAGGATTCGCCTCTTTGTGGCGATTCGCGGGCGAGCCGCCCGCGTCCCAGGTGGGTCGGGGAGGGGGGCTGAGTACGGATTAGGCGGATATGGCGGAGGAATTATAGTCCTTCGCGTAGTTGCTTTATCCGCCGGTACGTAGTCGCTTTATCTACCGGCACGTAGTTGCTTTATCTACCGGTGTGTAGTTTTTATCCGCCGGTACGTAGTTGCTTTATCTACCGGCGCGTAGTTGCTTGTAGCGTTCGATGAGTCGGTTGTGGTTGCAGAGTCCGTAGATGGCGACGAGGAGTGCTCCGGCGAGGTCGAGCATGAGGTCCTGCATGGAGTCGCGCAGGGCGTCATGTCCGCAGAGGGGGATGTCCTCGGCGGTGAAGATAGAGCCGGTGGTGGTAGCCATGAACTGCTGGGTGTTAGTGCCCATGAGGCTGTCGTAGGTATATTCGATAATCTCCCAGCAGGCGCCGAGTCCGAGTGAGAACATGACGAGGAAGAGGCAGAGGAACCACTTGTTGAAGTAGATATACTTGTCGTTCTCGGCCATGAGTACGTGGATGATCCACAGGGCGACCATGGAGAGGAGTATGCCGCTCTCGGCGTGCAGGAGTTTGTCCCACCAGGAGATACGTCCGTATAGGTTGAGCGCATCGCCCATGATGAGTGCGGAGAAACAGAAGATGACGATGATGAGGGACAGGAGCCATGGCACCTCGATGCGGAAACGGCGTTTGAGCAGGTAGGGGAGCTGCATGATGAGGAGCATAGCCACATATTGCAGGCCGCGGAAGGCAATCTCGTCCCAGTGTCTGCCGAGGTAGATGAGCCATGCCACGTTAGCTACAGCCATGACGGCGAGCAGCCATGAGATGACGCGGTTGAGTCGGTGGAGATGATGCGAATTCATGTGTGTAAGGGTGACAGGATAGCCGGAAATCGACTATCCTGTGTTAATCCTGTGTTAATCCTGTGTTAATCCTGTGTTAATCCTGTGTTGGAGACAGGCGTCGGGGCGTCACTCGTATTCGTAATCGACGGCGGCTCGGCTGCTCTTGCATCGGCCGATATAGGCGGCGACGCGCTGGTGCTCCGGGTGGAACTGGTAGGTGTCGAGGTCCTCCCAACGGTCGAAGGTGCATGTGAGGCACAGGTCGTAATCGGTGCGCGGTGCGTTGGGGATATTGATACCCACTTCCTCGCTGCGGAGGACGTCTATCTTGTCGCGCAAAGCGAGAAGCCCGTCGCGAATGAGGCGGGCGTTCTCGGCTTTGGTTTTTCCTTCGGCCTCGTCCAAGAGGCGGAAGAAGACTACGTGCTTAATCATTGTCAGATAACTGGAATTCTGGAGTTCAGGAGTTCAGGAGTTCTGGAAATCTTGATTACCAGATGCTGACGCGGCGTTCGGGTGCGACGTAGAGGGGCGACTCTTCGTTGATGTCCCACGCGTCGTACCAGGCCTGGATATGGGGCAGTGCGCCGTTGACACGCCAGCGTCCGAGCGAGTGGGGATCGGACTTGGTGCGTTGGAGGATTTCCTCGGGGCGGATATTGCCGGCCCAGACATTGGCGTAGGCGAGGAAGAAGCGCTGTGCGGGGGTGAAGCCGTCGCGTTCGGTCAGGCGGTCAGCGGGTGCCTTGCGTGCCTCGTTGTTGCAGAAAGCCTGCCAGCTGATTTGCAGTCCTCCGTGGTCGGCGATGTTCTCTCCGAGCGTGAAGGCGCCGTTGGCATGTACGCCGGGTGCGACCTCGATGGCGCTGAAGAAGTCGGACATGACTTGTGTGCGTGCGTCGAAGCGCTCTTTGTCCTCGGGCGTCCACCAGTTGTTGAGGTTGCCGTCCTTGTCGAACTGGCATCCCTGGTCGTCGAATCCGTGTGTCATCTCGTGTCCGATGACGACACCGATAGCGCCGTAGTTGAAGGCGTCATCGGCGGACATGTCGAAGAAGGGGTACTGGAGTATGCCTGCGGGGAAGCAAATCTCGTTGCTGGAGGGGTTGTAGTAGGCATTGACGGTCTGGGGTGTCATGTACCACTTGGTCTTGTCCACGGGTTTGTTGAGGTAGCTGAGCGAGTAGGCCTGCTCGAACTTAGCTGCGCGCTGGAGGTTCTCGTAGTAGCTGACGGCGGGGTCGATGTCGAGTGCGGAGTAGTCGCGCCACTTGTCGGGATAGCCGATTTTGACGGTGAAGGCGTTGAGTTTCTCGAGCGCTTTGGCTTTGGTCTCGTCGGACATCCATTCGAGTGCTTGGATACGTTGTCCGAGGGACTCCTGGAGGTTGTGTACGAGGGCGAGCATGCGCTCCTTGTTCTCCTCGGGGAAGTACTTGGCGACATACATCTGTCCTACTGCTTCTCCGAGCGTGCCGTTGACGATACCCACGGCGCGTTTCCAGAGGGGACGGGGCTCGAGCGCTCCGGAGAGGAGGCGTCCGTAGAAGTCGAAGTTGGCGTTATATATCTCGTTGCTCAGGTAGCCGGCTGCGCCGTCGATGACCTGCCAAGCGAAGAGTGTGCGGAGGTCCCGGATGCTCTCTTCGTCGAGCATGCGTGCGGCCTCTTGGAGGTGGCGGACCTGTCCGACGGAGAGGCTGTCCGTTTGGATGTCCATGGCGCCGAAGAAGGCATCCCAGTCCACTTGGGGCGCCAGTTCGCGCAGTTCGCCCAGGGACATCTTGTTGTAGTTAGCGACGGGGTCGCGGAGCTCGACATTGTTGAGTGCGGCGCCGGCCAGACGTGTCTCCATGCGGAGGACGGTCTTGGCGCGCTCGTCGGCGTTGTCGAAGCCGAAGAGGGTGAACATGCGTGCGATATGCTTGAGGTACTCGGCACGAATCATGGTGGTGTGTTCGTCGGTGTCGAAGTAGTACTCTTTCTCGCCGAGGGCGAAGCCGCCCTGGCACTCGTTGAGGATGTTCATGCTGCTGTTCATGGCGTCAGCCTCGACATACATGCCGAAGAGTCCGCACTCCATGGAGCGTCCGAGGAAGGCACTGAGGTCTTTGCGCTCGAGCGTGGCAATCTCCTCCAGGGAGTGGCGCACGGGCTCGATACCTTCGCCGGTGCGGCGCGTGGTGTCCATGGCGAGGTTGTAGATGTCGCCTATCTTCTGGGCGATAGAGCCGTGCTCGTGCTGCTCGGCGGCCAGGTCGGTGATGAGTCCGTTGACCTGCTCGAGGTTACGGAGTCCGAGTTGGTCGAACGTGCCGAATCGGCTGTATTCGTCGGGGATGGGGTTGTTCTTCATCCATCCGCCGCAGGCGAATTGGTAGAAGTCCTGTCTGGGACAAGCGGTGGTGTCCAGGTTGTCCGGATTGATGCCCGTGGTCTGTTGTGCGGGCTTGTTGCAAGCGGTCATGAGTAGAGCCATAGTTGCAAGGGATAAGATGATTGATTTACGCATTGTGTTAGTTTATTTGTTGTAATGTTAATTGGTTCATGAGTCGGCGTTCGGGGTCGTAGAACCAGCCGTATTTATTGAAGTAGCGGCAGAGGTTAACGATGTGTATGATGAGCATGCGCGGGCTGTGGTATGAGGCGCGTGCATGGTTATGTACGATGGTGACGTCGGGCAGGTAGAGGGTGAGCCGGTTTCGGTGGATAGAGCGCGTGAGGTCGATGTCCTCGGGGTACATGAAGTAGCGTTCGTCGAAGAGGCCGGCCTCCAGTGCGGCCTCGGTGCGGAGGAACATGAAGCATCCGCTGAGGTAGGGCACGTTGAGGGGCTTGTCGTAGCCGGAGCGGCGCAGTTCGTAGCGCTCGTTGCGCCGTCGCATCAGGGCTTTGGGCAGGAATCGCCGTCCGAAGACATCCAACGGGGTGGGGAGCAGTTTGCATAGGTACTGGAGCGAGCCGTCGGGGTAGGTGACCCGTGGCATGAGGCTGCCCACCTGCGGGTTGTGCTCCATGAAGGTGTGGAGGCGGTCGATGTCCTCGGGTGCGACGAGGATGTCGCTGTTGAGGACGAGGTGGTAGGGGATATGGTCATAGACGGACTCACGGAGGGCGATGTTGTGCGCGCGACCGTAGCCGAGGTTGGCGTTATTATATATATAGGTGCATCGTTCGTCGTCCACGAACCGCTCCGCCGCGGGTGCGGGGGAGTTGTCGAGGAGGTAGAGCCGGTGGAGGCAGCTGACGCGGAGCAGTTGCTCAGCGAGTCGGCGGACCTGTTCCCGGTCGGGTTGATATAGAACGATGGATATATTGAGCATCTTTACTTGCGGTATTTCATGAATCCGGCCCATGCCCAGCAGCAGAGGTAGTAGAGGCTGGGAAGCACACCCATGCCGAGTCCTCGGCGGTAGGCCAGGTACTGCGGACGTATCATGCGCCGTTTGCTGTGTGAGACGCCGCTGGTGGACATGCGGTAGGAGCCGAGCACTTCGGGGTTGCCATAGACATCGCCGGCCCGGCGCATGATTTCCAGCCAGAAGAGGTAGTCGTCGCGTAGGCTGCGGAAGTCCTCGCGCAGGTAGAACTTGCCGTAGGGCACGGTGTCGTACAGTCCGGTCAGGCAGGTGATGGAGCATGTGCGCAGCATGTCGCGGTAGGTGGCGCGGAAGGGCGGTGTGTAGGGGCGGAGTATCTCGCGTCCCTGCTCGTCGATGCGCTTGTGTGCGCTGCAGACGAGTCGGGCGTTGTTATCCGCCATGAAGCGCAGCTGTGACTCGAGGAACGCGGGTTCCCAGAGGTCGTCGGCGTCGAGTAGGGCGATGTAGCGCCCTTGTGCTTGACG
Organism: Paludibacteraceae bacterium; assembly: GCA_017483945.1. Taxonomy (GTDB): domain Bacteria; phylum Bacteroidota; class Bacteroidia; order Bacteroidales; family Paludibacteraceae; genus Colicola. Next base: position 80,664 of record JAFUUE010000064.1, read on the forward strand.
GATGCCGTTGTTGCGTGCGGCGGCGCTGCCGGCGTTGGGCTGGTCGATGACGCGGATGCGCGGGTCTCGCGCGGCGTAGTCCTGCGCGATAGCCAGGCTGTTGTCGCGGCTGCCGTCGTTGATGATGAGCATCTCCCAATGCGGGTAGGTCTGGCGGAGGACGCTGTCGATAGTCTGGGACATGAAGCGTTCGCCGTTATAGACGGGTGTGATGATGCTGACGAGTCGGTTATTTGTTATGTCGGGTTCCATTATTCGTGGGTTAGGGATTGGGTCGGAGTCGTCTCGACCGTCGGTCGACCGTCGGCCGACCGTCGGCTCCGCTACGGGTTGGGTACGGATTGGATGTCGGGGTCTGCACCTGATGGCGCACTCGCGGGCGAGCCGCCCGCATCCCAGGCGAGTGTTAGTTGGTGGAGCAGTTCGTCCCATTGTGCGCCGATGCGCTCGGGTTGGTAGGGACGGACGATGTCGGGGGTCCGGCGGCGGAGCTGTTCGCGCAGGTCGGCGTCGTTGATGAGTCGCAGGAGCGCTTCGGCGAGGGCGTCTGTGTCCTCGGGCGGGACGAGCACTCCGCCTCCGTCGGCCAAGAGGACGTCGGGTCCTTCGGGGCAACGGAAGGAGACGATGGGCAGTCCGCAGGCGGCGGCTTCGAGCAGGACCATGGGGAAGCCCTCGAAGCGAGAGGACATGACGTAGAAGGCGCTGTCGGCATAGACCTGCTCTATGTCCGCGCGGTAGCCGCAGAAGCGGACGAGGTGTGTCAGGCGGAGGCTGCGGCATTGGTCCTCGAGGGCTGCGCGCTGCTCGCCCTCGCCGTAGATGTCGATATGCCAGTCGCCCATGCGGTCTGCGATGGAGGCGACGGCGGTGAGCAGGAGGTCATAGCCTTTCTGGGGCGTGAGCCGTCCGACGGAGACGATGCTCCGGCTGTCTGTGCCGCGGTAGGGCAAGGGGTTGACGGACACCATGTTAGGTATGCAATAGACGTTGCGCAGCCCTTCGGCCAGGAAGAGGTCGCGGTCTTTGTCGGTGAGGGTGACGAGGGCGCGCATGCGGCGATAGAGGCGTCCCCGGAGCCAACGTACGGGGGCGTTGTACATGGCGTACTTGAAGTGCTCGCAGGCGACGGCTTTGCCGCCGAATCCCGCGAGGACGCCTAAGGTGCAGGCTAACAGGCGTTGGCAGATGATGACGTCGGCGTTGCGCAGAGCCTCGCACCGACGGACGTCGGAGACGCGGCGGAGCACCTTGCCGAGTCGCCGTGTGGCGCTATCGTGCAGGGTGTAAGACTGTTGTGTGAGGTAATGGAGTGCGACGCCTTCGGCATGGTAGTGGGGCTCGGGTTCGGAGCGGAAGACGGAGACGATGGTGACTCGGTGGCCTTGCCGGGCCAGTTCGGCGGCCAGGCAGCAGGTGGTCCGTTCGGTCCCTCCGGCGGTGGTGATGTCTTGTATGAGGAAGGCAATGTGCATGTTACAAGGTGTGGAGGGCGAAGAAATAGCGTGTCTTCCAGTAGAGGAAGTGGAGGATGTTGCGGAAGACGAGCGGGTAGCCCGTTTGATAACTGCGGACGGCGAGCATGTATTTCTCGCGCAGGTTGGTCAGCCGGAAGCGGTAGCGCTGCGCACCGCACACGTTATCACCGTGTTGGCGGTAGAGCATGGTGGCTTGCGGGACGGGTACGACGCGCCCGCCGGCGTCGAGGACGCGTATGCCTATCCATGCGTCGTGCATGAAGACGTGGGGGTTGAAGGGGAGGACGGCGGTGCGCGCGGCGCCGTTCATCATCATGGCGCAGCCGGTGACGCTGTTACAGATGGCCAGATAATGGATGTTGGTGTCCAGGATTTCCGGGTGGATGCCGCCGAACTGCCAGAAGGATGGTGCTATCGGGCGGAGTTGCTCGTCCACGACGCGCAGGTCGGTGTGCACGACGAGCGGCGTGCCGGTGCCGAGGGCGGCCTCCTGCTCCTGCATGGCGCGCAGGGTGAGGGCGACCTTGTCGGGGAGCCAGACGTCGTCCTGGTCGGCAAACATGTAGTAATCAGCCCCTTCGTGCTCGGCGAGCAGCCGCTCGAAGGAGCGCATGGCGCCCAGTTGGGGCTCGTTGTCCCGGTGGAGGATGATGCGCTCGGGCAGGCGTTCGGCATACTCTTGCAGCAGGGCGACCGTGCCGTCGGTGCTGCCGTCGTCGCGGACGAACAGGCGCCAGTCGGCGCAGGTCTGGCCGATGATGGAGTCGAGTTGCTCGCGCAGGTAGCGTTCGCCGTTGTATGTGGACATCAATATATGTATCATCCTCAGTGTTTTATCTTGTTCTGTTCGTTCTTCATGAAGTCCTCTTTCCAGTAGCGTTCCGCCAAGCGTAGTTGCGCCGTCCGCACGTCGGTTACTTTCTTTCCGGACAGGCAGAACACGGTGCAGTCGTTATAGACATTGTTCTTCAACTGCAGTGTGCCGGCATGGAAGGAATATGCGCTATGTGCCAGATAAACAAATACTAACAGGCTGGCGGCTTGCTTTATCAACTGCCCGTATGGGATATGCTGTCCGCTGTCTTCGCTCGTCTGTATTGTCCGGAAAAGATACACGATGACGATGGGCAGGAAATAGGAGCGGAGCCGCACTAACAGGTAGTAATATTGGTATAGCACCACTACCATAGCCAATCCGACTAACGCAGTTGCCGCGATGGACTCTGCGCGGGTATGGCTATGTTGCGTAAAATGGGTGATGCATACTAAGGTCGCCGCATAGATGAGGAACACCACTTGTACCTGTCGCCCGAGTCCGAGGTGGTGAATAATTGAGTCGCGGAAGCTGGCCGGCAAGGGAAGATGCGAGACGAACGGTGTGGACACATTCGCGATAGGCAGGAGGAATACCAATACCAACACAACCAGCAGTAGTTGATAAAGATATGGCTGCACCATGCGGCTGCGGACCATGTAGTAGAATAGTACTACTGCCACCACAAACGCCCCCGACTTATGGAAGGCTGCCGTTAAGAGCGCACATACCACTGCACCGATATATCGCCTGTCGCGCAGACATAGAACAAACAGGACAAAGCACGCTACAGACAGACATTGGCGGTAGGTGGCAAAGATACATTTATAGTCCAACACAACCAGTATCGCAAGCGCAAACGAACGCTTGCGGTCGATGTTCCTGAATAACAACGCGATAACGCCGAAATAGAACAGCGACACAATGGCGGTCATCCAGTAGAATGACACGCCCCAATCCTTCAGTATGCGGCAGAATATAGCAAATCCGGGCTCAAACGTATAAGGTATCTTGTCCGGATGCGCCAGTATTTGCCCGATGGGCGGAATCTTCTCATAGAAAGGGACATAGCTCAAAATGTCAGGACCGTAGTAGTACTTGATGGTGAACAGGAAGGCGACGACCCCGAACGCCACATAGTAGATGTCGCGTTGCAAACGCGGCGAGCGCTCGGTCAGGAAGTCGCTGAATCCGAACGCCATGGCGATACACAGTATGAGTGTGATGAGGTTCATCGCGTCCTAATCCTATCCGACCTGTACTCCGTTGCGGACGGGGGCCGAGACGGTGGTCACCACCAGTTTGCCGTCGTCGTTCACGGCCGAGAGGATCATGCCTTGGCTCTCGATGCCCATCATCTTGCGCGGGGGGAAGTTGGCGATGAACAGCACCTGCTTGCCCACGAGCACTTGCGGGTCGGGGTAACTCTGGGCGATGCCGCTCAGTATCGTTCGACCGCCCATGCCGTCGTCTATCTTGAATTGCAGCAGTTTATCGCTCTTCTTGACCTTCTGGCACTCCAGCACAGTGCCCACGCGGATGTCGCTCTTGTCGAAGGCCTCGATGTTGGTCTCGGCCTTGAGCGCCGGTGCCTGCCATGCGGCCGCCTCGTTCTCTTTCTTTATGCGCGCCAGCCGGTCCAGTTGCGCCTGGATAGCCGTGTCCTCAATCTTCTCGAACAGCAGTCGCGGTTCGCGCAGTTGGTGCCCCGCTTCTAACAGGTCCGTATCGCCGAGACGCTCCCAAGCGTGCTCTTCCATGTCCAACATCTCGTACAGCGAAGCACTCGAGAAGGGCAGGAAGGGCTCGAACACGATAGCCAGGTTGGCGGCTATCTGTAGCGCTATATTGAGGATTGTGCCCGTGCGCGCGAGGTCGGTCTTGGCCTGCTTCCACGGCTCGGTGTCGGCCAGGTACTTGTTGCCCAGGCGCGCCAGGTTCATCGCCTCGCGTTGTGCGTCGCGGAAGCGGAAAGCGTCCAGCAGTTCCTCCACCCGTCCGCGTATGCCGGCCAGTTCGGCCAGTGTCTGACGGTCGTAGTCGTTGAGCTCGCCGCAGACGGGGACGCGTCCCTCGAAATACTTATGGGTCAGCACCATAGCGCGGTTGATGAAGTTGCCGTAGATGGCCACCAACTCGTTGTTGTTGCGGGCCTGGAAGTCTGCCCATGTGAAGTCGTTGTCCTTCGTCTCGGGCGCGTTGGCCGTCAGCACGTAGCGCAGCACGTCCTGCTTGCCGGGGAAATCGTCCAGGTACTCATTGAGCCACACGGCCCAGTTGCGCGAGGTCGATATCTTGTCGCCCTCCAGGTTGAGGAACTCGTTGCTCGGCACGTTGTCCGGCAGGATATACTGCGCCCCTTCGTTGCACTCGTTCCACGCCTTGAGCATGGTGGGGAACACGATGCAGTGGAACACGATGTTGTCCTTGCCGATGAAGTGTATCATGCGTGTCGTCTCGTCCTGCCACCATGTCTCCCACTTGCCGAACTTGTCGGGGCGGGCGTCGCACAGCTCTTTCGTGTTGCTGATATAGCCTATCGGCGCGTCGAACCACACGTACAGCACTTTGCCTTCCGCACCCTCCACCGGCACGGGGATGCCCCAGTCCAGGTCGCGCGTCACGGCACGCGGGTGCAGACCGCCGTCCAGCCAGCTCTTGCACTGGCCATAGACATTGGTGCGCCACTCTTTGTGCCCCTCCAGTATCCACTGCTCCAGCCATCCCTGGTACTTGTCCAACGGCAGGTACCAGTGGCTCGTCGCACGCTTGGTCAGCGGGTTGCCGTTCACGGCGTTGTAGGGGTTAATCAGTTCGTCCGGCGACAGCGTTGCGCCGCACTTCTCGCACTGGTCGCCGTAGGCGCCTGCGCTGTGACAGCGCGGGCACTCGCCGCGGATGTTGCGGTCCGTGAGGAACTCGTGTGTCTCTTCGTCGTAGAACTGCTCCGTGGTCTGCTGCACGAACTTGCCGCCGTCGTACAGTGTGCGGAAGAAGTCGCTCGCGAACTTATGGTGAATATCCGACGTGGTGCGGCTATAGACATCGAACGAGATGCCGAAACGCTCGAACGAGCTCTTTATCAACTCATGGTAGCGGTCCACCACTTGCTGCACCGTGATGCCCTCCTTGCGGGCACGAATCGTCACGGGCACGCCGTGCTCGTCACTGCCGCCCACGAACAACACGGGACGGCCTTTTCCGCGCAAATAACGCGCATAAATATCGGCAGGAATATACACGCCTGCCAGGTGTCCGATATGCACCGGACCGTTCGCATAAGGCAGCGCTGAGGTGATTAATGTACGTTTATAGTCCATATTTTGGTGTTTTTTGTGAACTTTTTATAAAAAATTTGCGTAATTCAAGTTTTTTTTGTACTTTCGCAGTCGAATTTGCTATTAGAGTGCAAAAGTACGTAAAAATTCCGACTTATACAAATAATTTCGTGAAAAAACGGTTATTATATCCCATGTTCCTCCTCGCGGCGCTCTTTTGTGCCGTTTCCGGACATGCGCAACTCAAACATAACTTCGGCCTGTGGTTAGAAGGGGCCGAATGGTCCATGCTCCCCCAAGAGAGCGAGTTGCAAACCAGCATGGGCGAAGCCGGCGGACTGGGCTTTGCCTACGAACTGCAAAAGAATCACTTCATCTTCCAGACAGGGCTCGGCGTGCTCTACGGGCAGTCCGGCTTCCGTACGCCCAACGCCATCGACTCCGTACCCGGAGCTATCGACAACGACGGCGAAGTCTTCACCTACATCTACGACGTGCGCAACCGCCGCGATAACTACACCAATATCGCCGCACAAGTGCCCCTCCTCATCGGCGGACAATGGAATCGGTTCTACTTCCTCCTCGGTGCCAAAGTGACGCTCAATGTCATACAGAGCGCCAACGTCACCGGCAATCTCACCTCCTACGGACTCTATAAGCAGTATGATGACTTCAAGGATATGCGGGAATATCAGTTCTTTAACGACAAGCCCGTTGCCTATCCCTCCAAGGTGAACTTCAACTCCTTCGACGTGGACGGCTCCGCCGAGATAGGCGTCCGTCTCGGCTATCTGCCTTCCGCTACCGGCTTCGACGTGCCTAAGACACGCGTCCAGTACCGGCTGGCCCTCTTTGCCGACTACGGCATCTTCGACATCCATACGCCCGCCAAGAAGACCCCCATGACCGTCCCCGGTCTCTATAACTCACAGGACATGCTCTCCGGACTGGGCATGAACGATTACCTCTCTACGGAAAACGCCGCCAAACAGGTCAATAGCCTGCTCGTCGGCGTCAAGTTCACCATGCTCTTCGAGCTCCCCGGACCGCGCTACTGCGTCATGTGCCAGGAGCATCGACTAAGCAACCGTCGAGGCGGAACGAAGATAGGAGAAGACTAACTCGCTCGCTATCTCCTCCATATGCTGGCCGCGGGCGACCGAAATCTTGCCCGTCTCCTCCGACACAACGATAGCCGTTGTGTCGGTTTTTTCTGTCAGACCCAGTGCCGCACGGTGGCGCAGACCGTAGTGCTGCGGCAGTTCCTGGTTGTGCGACACGGGCAGGATACACGCCGCCGAGTGGATGCGCCCCTCCGAGATGAAGACCGCGCCGTCGTGCAACGGCGTGTTCTTGAAGAAGATGTTCTCCAGCATGCGCGCCGACACCACCGCATCCACACGCTCGCCCGTGTCCATGTACTCCTTCATGTCCTGCGCACCGCACAGGATAATCAGCGCACCCGTCTTGCTCGCAGACATGTGACGGCAGGCTATCGCTATCTGCTGTATCGCGCGGTCGTCCTCCTCCTCGCGCTTCTTGGCGTGGAACTTGAGCGTGCTGAAGCGCGAACCGATACGGTAGAAGAAACTCCGTATCTCGTCTTGGAAGATGACTATCAGCGCAATAGCGCCCACGCTGATGATGCGGTCGAACAGCGCACCCGTCAGTTCCAGGTGGAAGACAAAGCTCACCAGGAACCACGCCACCACAAAGGCCAATATACCCCAGAACAGATTGACCACGCCCGAACGGCGCAGCAACACAAACATCTGATACAGTATCACTGCCACCAGCAGTATGTCTATCGCATCTTTGAATGTAAACAGGAATCCCATAGTACCAATAGTATGTTGTTAGTAGGTGATTAGTATGTTATTAGTAGGTTACTTGCGGAGTAATTCGCTTGTTATAAGCCTCATAGATGCGCACCGCTTCCGTCGCCTCGCGCACATCGTGCACGCGCAGCAGCGACGCACCGCCCGCCAGCGCCGCCATGTGGGCCGCAGTTGTCCCGTTCAGCGCCTCTTGGGGTGTGCAGCCCAGCGTCTTATAGACCATCGACTTGCGCGACAGCCCGACCAGTATGGGCAGCCCCAACACCTCCAACTCCCGCAGCCGGCGCAGTATCTCCCAGTTCTGTTCCGTGGTCTTGGCAAAACCCAGACCCGGGTCCACGATGATGTCCGTCACGCCCGCTTGCCGCAGCCGGTCAATCCGCTCGGCAAACCAACCTAACAGCGCACTCATCACATCCTCGTCATAGGCCGTCTGCGACTGCATCGTCGCCGGTGTCCCTCGCATGTGCGTGAGTACATAAGGTACGCTCGCGCGCGAGACCACCTCCGCCATACGCCCGTCCTGCAGCCCCGACACATCATTCACCATCGCCACACCGTACTCACCGATAGCGCGTTCCGCTATCGACGCGCGGTATGTGTCCACCGACACAGGCACCGTCGTACCCATTCGCCGGATAGCCTCCAGCCCGATGCGTAGCCGTCGCCACTCTTCCTCCTCCGGCACAGCCGCGCTGCCCGGACGCGTGGACACGGCGCCGATATCCAATATCGACGCGCCGCCCTGCAAGGCCAGACTCACGGCCGACAGCACTTCCGCCTCCGTGATATGGCGGCACGACACGGCGAAACTGTCGGGTGTCACATTGATGATTCCCATCACTTGTGCACCCTCCCACAACACCGCACGGCCTGATATGTTAGCTACATACGACTTCATCTGCTTCCCGCAACGCCGCTTCCGCCCCGTCGGACGGAACGAACGACGCGCGCCTAATACACAACAAAGGTACAAAAAAAACTTCATTAACCATACAAATAGCCATCGAAAAAGCAGAAAATGACCGGATTTGGCAAGAAAAACACTTTTTTTTGAAGATTTTTGCTAAAAAGTTAGTCAGTTTGAGAAATTTTTTGTAACTTTGCGGGCTGAAATGTGGAATCTGTATAAAAACACGCTATATGAACAATGTTTTTAAGACCCTGTTGCTCGTCTCGGTAGTGCTCCTGACCGCATGCCAGTCGAGAGAGTTGAATACTAAGTACTCCAATACTACCGGTTGGAACTACTACGACAAGAATACCACGAACTTCCAGGCTCGTGAGGGCGTCGGCAACGTCAACCCTCCCGGAATGGTGGCTATTCAGGGTGGTACCTTCAACGTAGGTGAGACCGACGAGTTCATCACCGCGCCGCGTAATAACCAGAAACGGTCTATTACCGCCAGCTCGTTCTATATGGACAAGTACGAGATCACCAACCTCAACTGGAACGAGTACCTCCATTGGCTCGAGTTCGTCTTCCATTACACCGCGCCTGAAATCGTGGAGCGCGCCAAGCCCGATCACACCGTTTGGCGTGAGGAGATGGCATACAACGACCCCTACGAGACCAACTACTTCGAGCACCCCGCCTTCTCGTTCTACCCCATCGTGGGCGTCAGCTGGGTACAGGCCATGGCGTACTGCCAGTGGCGTACCGACCGCGTCAACGAGATGGCGCTCATCCGGAGCGGCGTCATGGCGGCTCCCGACTTCCAGCAACTCAAACCCCGCGAGATGGACGAGGAGGAGATAGACGATTGGCGCACCCAGCACGGCTATGAACTCAAGGCCATCGAGCCCGACCGCTCCAAGGAGATTCCTGACGGAGAGGAAGAACCCGCTACGCTCTACTGCCCGCCCTACGAGTATATCCGCGACAGTTTCATCTTCAATACCGACAAGTACCTCCTCAGCGATAAGTATGTCCCCGGCGTCGGCAAGCATGCCCTCGAGGACTCCTGGCGTGAGACCCGTAAGGCCACACGCGCCGACGGCATCCTCGTCACCGGCTACCGCCTCCCGACCGAATCCGAGTGGGAGTTCGCGGCATATGCCCCCGTGGCGGGTCCCGACGGACTGACGGTCGAGGGTAAGGTCTTCCCCTGGTCCGGCTATCACCCCCGCGACCTGAGTAAGAAGAACGCAGGTATGATGCAGGCTAACTTCGTCCGCGGACGAGGCGACATGATGGGTGTCTCCGGCGCCCTCAACGATGCCTATGTCATCACCGCTCCCGTCGATGCGTTCCTGCCCAACGACTTCGGACTCTACAACATGGCCGGCAACGTCAACGAGTGGGTGCTCGACGTCTATCGCGAGACATCCTTCTTCGATGCCGAGGAGTACAACTCGTTCCGTGGTAATATCTACTCCAAGCCCAAGCGCGACGCCAACGGCGACTATGTCATCGACTCCATCGGCTGCATCGTACTCGTCTATTCCGGCGAGGACGACAAGCGCGACTGGCACGACGGCGACAGCACCTCTGTCATCGAGACCGAGTATCCCCTCTTCTACACCCTCGAGAAAGATGTCATAGACTCCCTCGAACAAGAGTACGCACGTATCATGGAGGAGGGCGCCGCCCAGATGACCCTCGAGCTTGACTCCATCATGACCCTCCCCCTCGACGAAGAGGAGATTGCCGCCAAGGTGGACTCCGTACGCGAGGCCCTGCAGGGCGAGAGCTGGGATTCCTACCTCGCTTCGCAGCGCAAAATCATCATGGACGCCCACGGCTACAAGGTGGACCCGACCGACCTGCTCGCTCCGCGTATAGATAAGGACGCACGCGTATATAAGGGCGGCTCATGGCGCGACCGCGTCTTCTGGCTCAACCCCTCGCAGCGACGCTTCCTCGACCAGAACAAGTGCTCCAGCACCATCGGCTTCCGCTGCGCGATGTCCACGCTCGGTGACCAGGTTCCCACCTCATCCTACAAAGGCAACAAGTAATACTATAGCATATGAATTTTCCTGCTGATATCCGATATACACGCGAGCATGAATGGATTCGCGTAGAAGGTAACGAGGCACTCGTCGGCATCACCGACTATGCCCAGTCCGAACTCGGCGAGATTGTCTTCATCGATGTGGACACCGTCGGCGAGACTATCGCCCAAGGCGAGGTCTTCGGCTCCGTAGAGGCCGTCAAGACAGTCAGCGACCTCAACATGCCCGCCACGGGAGAGGTCCTCTGCGTCAACGAAGCCCTCAACGACCATCCCGAACTCGTCAACTCCGACCCCTACGGCGAAGGATGGATGATTCGCATAGCCCTCTCTGACCCCGCTGAACTGAACAACCTCCTCACGGCCGAACAGTATCAGGCTATCCTGTAATAACTCACATACAAAGACTGCGCACAGAATGTCTCTACATCCTTGCGCAGCCTTTTCTTAATTGAACCTACTCCTGCGCTATCATGCTGTCTCGCAGGTAGAGCTGCTATGAAAATGTGATGAATCGTATAGCACAAAAAACAAACAATAAGATGAAAATACTCTTTGTTATAGACAGCTTCTATACCACCAATAACGGCACCAGTATCTCCGCCCAGCGCTTCGCAGCCGAGCTGCGCCGCCGCGGACATGAGGTCAAAGCCCTCTGTTGGGACTCCCCCGAAGTCTATGAGAAAGAAGGACAAGTGCAGCACTCCGGCTCACTCGTCGCTACCGAAGAGGACTTCACCCTCTCTAAGTTCCACACCCCTATCTTCCAGGGGCTTATGGATAAGCACGACTTCAGTTTCGCCACTGTCGAGACCGAGAACGTGCACCAAGCCTGCGACTGGGCCGACATCGTGCACATATACGTGCCCTTCGGCATCTCCATCGAGGCTATCACCTATTGCCACAAAGTCGGCAAACCCGTCACGGCCGCCTTCCATATCCAGCCCGAGAACATGACCTCCTCCGTCGGGATGGGCAAGGTCGAGTGGTTCAACGAGCTCTTCTACAAGGCGTTCCGCGTCGGTATCTACAACCGCGTCCGCCACGTGCACGTACCCTCCGCCTTCATGGGCAAGATGATTGAGGAGCGCGGCTATAACGCCAAGATACACGTCATCAGCAATGGTATCCAGGATGAGTTCATGGTGGCGGGCAAACGCAAGGCCCTCGCGCGTGAGCAGGGTGCAGAACCCCAAGCCCCCAAGGAGCAGTTCAAAATCATGATGACAGGACGTCTCAGTCAGGAGAAGCGTCAGGATGTCATCATCAACGCCGTCCCCTTCTCCAAGTACGCCGACCGTATCCAACTCGTCTTCGCCGGACGGGGACCCGAGTACAACCGCTATGTCGAACTGGGCAAAGCCCTGCCCAACCCGCCGCAGTTCATCTATGTCGGACGGGACGAACTGATTGATAACCTGCTCTCTACCGACCTCTATATCCACGCTTCTGACATGGAGAGCGAGGCTATATCCTGCATCGAGGCGTTCGCTACGGGACTCGTTCCCGTCATCGCCAACAGCGAGGTCAGCGCTACTCCCCAGTTCGCCCTCGACGGACGGAGCCTCTTCCTCCCCGGCAACCCGCGCGACCTGGCACGCGCTATCGACTACTGGCTCGACCACCCCAACGAGCGCGCCTACATGGAGGAACTCTACCGCAAGTCCGCCAAACGCTACTCCCTCGCTAACTCCGTGACGCTCTTTGAGCAGATGTTGGCCGAAGAGATAGAAGACTGCAAACAACAGCCCGCATGACACGACCACTCACCCTCTTCCTGCTCCTCTGGATCGTACTGGGACTGACCGCGCAGGAGATTGTCTCCCCCAAGGTCAACGATGACGGCACCGTCACCTTCCGCATCCTCGCCCCCGAGGCCAAGAAGGTCGTGGTCGAGGGTGACTGCTTCCTCCGCGGCGAGGACACCTCCCTCTTCGGCAACGACCAGGGCAATAAACCCTGTGTACGCGACAGCAACGGCGTCTGGTCCTATACCACCGACTTCGCTGTCGAGCCAGAGGTCTATATGTACTACTTCAAGGTGGACGGCCGCGTCGTCCGCGACACGCTCAACCCCTTCTCTACATGGGAGTTGACCAAGCTCAAGAGCGTGCTCACTATCGGCGGCACCGCCTTCACCGACCTCTATCTCACCGAGCATGACACCCTCCGGGGACGCGTGGACAGCGTCGCCTTCACCACCGCCTACCGCAACGCCTCGCGCCGTATGGTCGTCTATACCCCCGAGGGCTACGACCGCACTCGCGACAGCCTGCCCGTCCTTTACCTCCTCCACGGCATCAACGGCAACGAACTCACATGGACCGAACGCGGCAAGGTCACACAAATCATCGACAACCTCATCGCACGCGGCGAGATACGACCCCTCATCGTGGTCATGCCTAACTGCAACACCGGCAATAAACTCGCCAAGGACCGCATGCACACCAGCCTGCTCGAGAGCATGTTCAACTATGTCAACCATGTCATCCCCGGTGAGTTCGAACGCTACTTCGACGAGGTCATCTCTTTCACTAACAGCCACTACCGCATCGCCCCCGACCGCCGGGACCATATGCTGGCCGGCCTGTCCTCCGGCGCGCGTCAGGCGGCTAATATAGCGCGGCAGCGGGGCGACTATTTCTCTGCCGTCGGACTCTTCTCCCCCGTCGTCAGTGCCAAGCAGTATCCCACCATGCCCGCCGCCGAGGCACCCTATTACTGGGTCGGCATCGGCAAGCAGGACTTCTTCTACGGCTCCCAATGCAAGCTCTGCCGCAACCTCGACCGCAACGGCTACCCCAACACCGTCTGCGAGTTGGAAGGCGGCCACACCTGGCGCAGCTGGCGCTTCTTCCTCGTCTATTTCCTCCGCGACACCTTCGCCCGCCCCTAACCTCTAAAGTCCCTCTATTTCTCCGCCCGCCCCTCTATTTCTCCGCCCGCATCTAACCTCTAAAGTCCCTCTATTTCTCCGCAAGCCCCTCTCAACTCTGTATTCCGCTTATTAATTATTAATTATTATTTATTAATTAGTTACCCGTCCTCTCCGTCCAATCCGTACTCAGTATTTATGGAGTTCGGATTCCTCGGATTCTGCGGATTCCCGTCTCGGTCACAGACCGCGCCCCCCACCTGGGACGTGAAGCGATTAAGGCGCACCGAGAATGTCCGATGGACATTCGAAGGAGTAAGTGCGCCGCGCGAGTCTGCGGAGCAGACATAGAACTCCTTACCGGCTCGCCCGCGATTCGCCGCTTAACGGCGACTTCATAGGCCACGACTGCCATCTGGGGCCGCGGGCTATCTGTCTCGGTCACCGACCGCGCCGCCCCGCCTGGCCCGCGGGCTATCCGTCTCGGTCACCGACCGCGCCCGCGGATGCGCCCTCGGGCGCACCGGAATCCTGGAGTCCTGGAGTTCTAGAGTTCTAGAATTCTAGAAGTATAGTCTCTATAGTCCCCCTATAATATATACGCGTGCTCGCGCGAGCGCGTGGGGGAATCAAGGGTTCTTTTTTTTCATACCACCAAATCTTTTTGCAAAAAAATGCATTTTTGCATCATTTTTCTCCTTTTTGCACACAGTATCGGCCTATTTTGTTTCTTCCGCCCTCCGTTCGGAGGGCTTTGTCTTTAGCCCCATAACCGCCCGAAAACGGGCGGAATCAGCCGAACTAATTTTGCACTCAAATTAGAGTTGGCGTATAGTGTGCCTTGTGCCCATATGGCAGATGCATGTGTCGCCTCTTTTTCCGCACAGTGACCACACGGTGACCACA
>JAFUUE010000006.1 GCA_017483945.1 Paludibacteraceae bacterium
ACTACCCTCTACGCCCAATGGACGGAGAACAAACACAATGTCACCGTGGCTGTTTCGCCTGCCGGAGCGGGTTCTGTACAAGTAAGCGGCTCGCCGATAAATTCTGTGGAGGACATAGGCTATGCGACGCACTCGCCGGTAATGACTGCCGTACCGACCAATGCTGCATGGGTATTTAAAGAGTGGCAAGTGTCTTCAGATGATGTACAGCTGGATTTACTGAACTATACTTATACTACCACCGGCACCACCATGGAGATTACGGCTACTGACGATGGCCAAACGCTCACGGCGGTTTTCGAACCGCGTTTCTACCTCGTTGGTGGAGAGATTGTGAATGCTGAGGATAGCGAAGGGACCGGCACCTCCAGCGGCATGCCTGGATGGGCTAATTACAACGTACCTTTCCAAGTGGTTACTAATACTCCCATCCTCGCGACCTGCTCGCTCACCTTAGGCACCAATACAAACTTCTATATCATGGTGCGCGATAGGGAGAATGGACTCTCGTATGGTAGGGCTTCCAGCACACTCGGTGATGACTTCCCATTGGTGTTTGAAGACCAAGATAATAAGGTCCTGTTCCATTCTAATGGAGGAACGGGCTATATCTTTAAGATAACCGCCATTGACGGTTCCGGTCATCCGACCGTCTCTGTTGAACGACCTCATCGAGTTAATTTTGGGCACCGAAGAGTGGATATTGATGGTAATGCACATAACGATAACGTCGGAGGCTCCTTGGCGGTCACGGCAGGAGGAGCGACTCTCTCTTCCGGCGATTGGGTGACGTATAACACCAATGTGCAATACGATGCTGCTACAAGCCTTATACCCGGTTATATCCGGACATGGTACACGTCTGATTCGTATGCAAGCACCTTTGATGCCGATGGTGTTTGGAGCCATAATCTTACCTCGGATGATAATGTCTATGTCCGGTTTACGGAGATTCCTACCTCTGTCACTCTCGCCAACGATGGGCATGGCACGGTGCAGATAGGCGGCGTGGACAAGACAAACACCACCTGCGGCGTGACAACCACACGTAGCCTTACTGCCGTGCCCGATGACGGATATAGGTTCAGCTCATGGACGACCTCGACAACGCCTGACTTTGACGTGGATGACGCGGGTAACGCCGAGGTGACCCTTATCGGCCACGGCGCAGGAACCGCCGGTACGCTCACCGCTAACTTTTCCGAGCGCTGGCAGTTGAAAGCTGAAACCGGAGAGTGGGGCAGTTCGACATTTACCATCAGCAACATAGCCATGGTCTCCGGCGACATCGTCGGCTATGTGGATATTTCTCTCGCTGCGAACACCGACTACCAGTTCACGATTGTGGATCTACAGGAAAGTGCAACATATAAAAACGGCTCCGACCAAGTCTATTATATGACCAACGGCAACAGCCACAATTGGTCCTTCGCCACGGGCAAGACCTACAACTGCGGCATAACGACTGCCGGTGCAGGTACCTATCGCTTTACATGGAACATCACCGACAAGACCCTCACCGTTACCTATCCCAACTTCGTCATCTACCGTTCCGGCGACAAGGCAGGTGACCCGCGAGCAACCGAAGAGGATGTCGAGTCTTATGCCGGAGGAACCATCGCTAAGGCTATCGAGTTCCGTATGAAAGTAGGGGCGCTGGACCGGTG
Source organism: Paludibacteraceae bacterium (assembly GCA_017483945.1). Taxonomy (GTDB): domain Bacteria; phylum Bacteroidota; class Bacteroidia; order Bacteroidales; family Paludibacteraceae; genus Colicola. The sequence continues at coordinate 1,668 of JAFUUE010000006.1, forward strand.
GTACAGTCTCTGCCTGCCCTTCACCGTCACTGCTGTCAAGGTGTGGGATGATGAGGATGAAGCCTATTACGATCTTGTGCCCTACTACCGCACATCTGTCGAAAGCACGCTCAATGGCGGACATTATATCATCCGCACTCCGTCGGCGGCTACGGACTTAGCCCTCGCGGATTTCGACGACTGGCGGGACCCGACTGACCCGACAGGCTACCTCCCCTCCAAGAATACACCCTATATCATTCAGTGGCATATGACCTATTTCCAGGACAAGTATATCTCTTTCTTCGGCCCCGCCGGGCAGGTCATCCCCGCTTCCATGACCGCAGGCGGTGCGCCCTCCTCCGACAATGTAGTCAATGTCTGTGTCAATGATGCCATGACCTCAGGCTCGAAAGCCGGTGCGTACATACTGGAAGGCGACTACGGAGACGGCGCATGGCTGCGGTTGGAAGATGCATCGGCAAACCGTACTATCCCGCCTTTCGAGTGCTACATCCTGGCCAGCAGCACAACGACCGCCCAATACAAGGTCATACACCGCAGAATGACCCTCATCGACACGCCTACCGGTTGGGAATCGGTGAACACACCCTCCGGCGGCAAGGCGGCAAAAATGCTTATGGACGGGCAGTTATACATTATCCGGGGAGACAATATGTACACAATCCAAGGAGTGTTGGTCAAATAAGAGAGGAGGGATAGGATATGAAAGCATTCTTTGTTAGCATACTATGCATCATCAGCATGGGATTGTGCGCTGCGGACTTTACGCCGGCGACGACTCCCTCTACGACCATGCAGTCGGTCAATAACGCATCCTATATGTCCTCGGGCAGCACCTACACTTCCAACGTCTATGAAGTAGGGGCATACAGCCCTGCGGCACACGCTCCGGCAAGAGCCCCGCGCAAGACTCCTCCCGGCACGGATAATAGCGGCTATGACCCGAATAACCCGCAGTTCGCACCTATAGGCGATGCCGTCCTGCCGCTGCTGCTCATGGCAGTCCTGTTTGCCGGCATAACCTGCCTGCGCAATAAACGCCGGAGAGCAACGCAGGCGTAGGTAGAGATTCATGAGTCTTTCATGATATTATTCATGAGTTTTTCATGATATTTTGTATTTTTGTGTGGCGACTCACCGAGAGGTGGGTCGCTTTTATTATACCCCCTCCGGGACGCGGGCTTATCGTCTCGGTCACAGACCGCGCCCGCGATTGCGCCCACAAGGCGCACCGCCTAACGATGCTGGAACGATGCTGGAACGAAGCTGACCTATGCAATGCGCTGAAAACCAGGCTGCCTAACAGACCTGAAACAGACCTGGAACAGAGCTGACAGGTGCAGCGGGCTGCTAATCAGGCAAATCCCCGCCTCCGGTTCGGGTCAGATACGGGACTCGGTGCGCCTTGTGGGCGCAATCGCGGGCGAGCCGCCCGCGTCCCAGGTGGGTCAGGTAATGGTCAGGTAACGGTCAGGTAACGGCCAGGTAAGGGTGGGGGAGGTCGCATCTGCCGACGCGCACACGGACTCTAAAACGGCTTTCGACTTTTGACTTTTGACTTTCGACTAAGGGGGACGCGCCCCCGAAAAGACCTCGCAAAACCCTCGCAAAACCCTCGCAAAGACCTCGCAAAGCCCCTGCACCCTCCCGAAAAAATGGAAAAAAGCATTTTTTTTGAAAAAAAGTGCAAAAACATTTGCGTATATCAAAAATATGTTGTACCTTTGCACTCGAAAACAATAAAATTTTCATAGTTAAGGTTTAGGTTTAATGGTAACAGGAGGCTGTGAAGTTTCCTGTTATTTTTTGAAAAAACCACGATATCACCGTATTACAGGTGCTTTTTTTATTATATAAACGTTGGTTTGAAATCGTTTCAAGTGGTTTCAACAAACAACTTTGAACAACTTTAAACAACATTAAACCACTTTGAACAATATTGAACAATATTAAACAACATTGAACCACTTTAAACAACATTAAACCACTTTGAACAATATTGAACAATATTAAACAACATTGAACCACTTTAAACAACTTTGATATGAAAGAGGAAGAGAAGAACTCGTTAATCCCCGACTTGTCGGACCCCGAGGTGGCCAAGCAGGCCGTAATCGCTTCGGAAATCCTGAATCGCAAGTACTAAGTAAACAAATTTAACTATTTATATGGCAGCAACCTATATGACAGCCGAAGGGCTGAAGAAACTGAAAGAAGAACTCGCATTCCTCGAGGGAACAGAACGGCCTCGTGTAATCGCTGCGATTGCCGAGGCGCGGGACAAGGGGGACTTGTCCGAGAATGCCGAGTATGACGCAGCAAAAGAGGAGCAGGGCATGCTCGAAAGCAAGATTGCCCAACTCAAAGGGAAAATCATGGAAGCACGCGTCATCGACGAGAAGACCATCTCAACCGACGAGGTGCAGATACTCACACGTGTGCGCGTACGCAATCGTAAAAATGGTGCCGAGAAAGTCTATCAACTCGTGACCGAGGGCGAAGCGGACATCATGGCCGGCAAGATAGCCGTGACCACCCCCATCGCCAAGGGACTGATGGGCAAGAAAGTGGGCGAGATTGCGCAAATCAATGTGCCCGCCGGCGTGATGGAACTCGAAATCGTGGATATAAGCCTCTAATCCGGCTTTCGACTTTCGACTTTCGACTTTTGACTTTTGACTTTCGACTAATATGACACTCTTTACACGAATCATCAATGGCGAGATCCCGAGCTACAAGGTGGCTGAGGACGAACGCTACTACGCCTTCCTCGACATCAATCCCCTGGTGAAAGGACATACACTCGTTATCCCCAAACTCCCTGAGCCTGAGGCCGATTATATCTTCGACCTGGACGACGAGACCCTCGCCGGGCTGATGTGCTTTGCCAAGCGCGTCGCCGCCGGTATCCGGCAGGCTACGGGCTGCAAGCGCGTCGGAGTGGCTGTCCTCGGAATGGAGGTCAACCACGTCCATGTCCATCTGGTGCCGCTCCGCAGCGAGAAAGATATGTTGTTCTCCAACCCCAAACTGCAGCTCCCTGCCGAAGAGATGGCGCAGATTGCCAACTCCATCGCCCAGGCCATCGAGCCGCTGTAACGCAGGGACGTATGGACATTTATGCTAACGGCCTCGGGACATCGAACGGGATGTACTGAGGCTTTTATTGGATACCGCCACCGCGACATGACCACTAACCGACTGTCAACCACCGCTATGACACCCTTCTTTAAGCACACTCTCCCGCTTGCTCTCGCCTGTCTGCTGCTGACCGGCTGTTACTACAAGACCGACTCCGCACCCGGCACATGGGCGCGGGGCGCCGACCTCAGTTGGCTCTCCGAGATGGAGCATGACGCCATGTTCGACTACGACTGTATCGACTCGCTCCGCGCGCTCGGCATGAACGCCGTGCGCCTCCGCGTCTGGGTCAACCACTGCACCGGCTGGAGCAACAAGGCCGACATGCTCTCCCTGGCCCGACGCGCCGCAGAGCACGGGCAGCGACTCATGATAGACATACACTACTCGGATTTCTTTGCCGACCCGAACCACCAGGATATCCCCGAAGCATGGCTCGGCTACGACTACGAGCTCCTCCGCGAAGCCGTGCGCGAACATACCCTCGACGTGCTCAATTCGCTCAAGGAGGCCGGTATCCGCCCCGAATGGGTGCAGATAGGCAACGAGACACCCAACGGCATGCTCTGGCCGGTAGCCCGCCTGCTCGACAAGGAGGATAACAGCAACGGCTGCTGGGACCGCTACGCCGGCCTCACGGCCGTCGGCTACCGGGCCGCCAAAGAGGTATTCCCCGACATCGTGGTCATCGTCCATGTGGACAACGCCTACGAGCGCCGCGACTGGTTCTGGCGCGCCATGTACGAGCACGGCGGCCGATGGGACATGATAGGACTGTCCCACTACCCGATGATGAGCGCATGGAACGGCTGGCGGACTTGGCAGGAGATGAACCGGCTGGCGGAGGAGAATATACGCCGCCTCATACGCGACTGGCACTGCCCCGTGATGGTGGCCGAGATAGGCATGTTCGCCGACGACTCCCTGTCCGCCGTCGTGATGGAGGACTTCGTGCGACGCGCCTCCGCCATCGACTCTTGCGCCGGCATCTTCTACTGGGAGCCGGAGTGCTACGGCGGTTGGCGTCCCGCAGAGTATGTGCCGCTCGGGTGGGGTGGCTACGACATGGGTGCCTTCACGCCCGAAGGCCGCCCCTCGGAGGTGATGCGAATCCTGCTGCGTAGCGACCGGTTACAGCGTGACTCCGCCGATGTTGGGGAGCAGATGCTCGACATGCTCAACGAGCAGGGACTCAGTCTCTTGGTCTATAATGACAGCACCCTCTTCACCCATGCTGACCGCGGCGTGCAGGACCTGCTGACCCTCATCGCCGACCATCCCGACCGGCTCCGTGGCGCCGTCGTTGCGGATAAGGTCATCGGCAAGGCCGCGGCGGCACTCATGGCGGCCGGAGGAGTCCGGGAGGTCCACACCAACATCATCTGTACCCCCGCACGCCGCCTGCTCGAGGCCGAGGGCATACCCGTCTTCGCACGGGAGGAGGTCCCCGAGATACTCAACCGTGACCGCTCCGCCATGTGCCCTATTGACGCGCAACTCACCCGGGCGGAGACCGTGGCGGAATGTGTGGAGATATTACGTAACATGCCCCCGAGACCATAGCCTATGAGAACCCCGTCACACCCGCTGCGCATAGTGCGTATCGTGCTGGCAACCTGCCTCTTCGCCGCAGTCACCTTGCTCTTCCTCGGCGCAGGTTGGCACCTGAGCCTTTGGCTCGGGTGGGCGGCGAGAATCCAGTTTCTCCCCGCGCTCATGGCGCTCGACTTCGCTGTGCTGGCCGGGCTTATCCTCCTCACACTCGTCTTCGGGCGGCTCTACTGCAGCGTCATATGCCCGCTCGGCGTGATGCAGGATATCTTCGGCTTCTTCGGCAAGCGCGCCCGGAAGAACCGCTACAGCCACTCGCCCGAGAAGAAATGGCTGCGCTATGGGGTCTTGGCGCTCTTCATCCTGTGCCTTGTCTTGGGCTTCGCCCCCGTCACGACGCTGCTGGCCCCCTATTCGGCCTACGGACGTATCGTCAACTCCCTCTTCCGCCCCCTCTACGACCTGCTGGGCAACGCCTTGGCCGCCGTCGAGAGCAACTACGACAGCTACCTCTTCGGCCAAACAGAGTTGTGGATGCGCAGCGTCACCACCTTCGTCTTGGCGCTCCTCACGCTCGGCCTCCTCGGCCTCCTCGCTTGGCGGAACGGACGCACCTATTGCAACACCATATGCCCCGTGGGCACTATCCTGTCCTTCTTCGCACGCTTCTCGCTCCTGCGGGTGCAACTGGACAAGACCAAGTGCAAGAACTGCTCCCTGTGTGAGAAGAACTGCAAGGCCTCCGCGATTGACTATAAGGCCGGTACGGTGGATTATTCCCGCTGTGTCGCCTGTGGCGACTGCCTCGGCCAATGCCGTCACGACGCCCTGCACTACCGCCTTGTGCGTCCCGCGGCTCAGGCCTCTGACGCAGCCGCACCCGACCTCAACCGCCGGGCGATGCTGACCGGTACGGCCCTCGCGCTCGGCACCGCCGCCATGGCGCAGACGAGGCTCAAGGTGGACGGCGGCATGGCTGTCATCGAGGACAAGCAGACCCCTCATCGTCAGACACCTGTCACACCGCCCGGCTCCGTCTCGGCGCGGCACATGCAGCGCCACTGCACCGCCTGCCAACTCTGCGTCAGTGCCTGTCCGAATAATGTCCTGCGCCCCTCCACTGACCCCCTGCACCTCATGCAGCCCGTCATGTCCTTCGAGCGGGGCTTCTGCCGGCCCGAGTGCACCCGCTGCAGTCTGGTTTGCCCCACCGGCGCTATTCGCCCCGTCTCGCGCGAGGATAAGACTGCTATCCATGTCGGACATGCCGTCTGGATAGCCGCCAACTGCCTCCCCGTCGCCAACGGCGACTCCTGCGGCGCATGCGCCCGCCACTGCCCCGCGTGGGCTATCCATATGGTGGACTATACCACCCCCGACGGGCGGCAGGTACGCGTGCCCGCCGTCAACGCCGAACGCTGTATCGGCTGCGGCAAGTGCGAGAACCTGTGCCCCGCCCGCCCCTTCAGCGCTATCTATGTCGAAGGACACACCACCCACCACATTGACTGACCTATGAACAGACGAGACTTTATCACACATAGTGCTGCGGCACTCGCCGGCACATCCGTCCTGCTCAGCGCCTGTAAGAGAACCCCATCTCCCAATGGCTCAATAAATGACCAAATGGTACATGACCAAATGGTAAATGACCAAATGGTAAATGGTTCAATGGTAAATCGGTTTAATCCCAACACCGGCGACCGCGTCTCGCTGCTCGGTTTCGGCATGATGCGACTGCCCGTCCTCGCGGGAGGAACGGCGCGGGAGAACCCCGACTCGCCGATTGACCAGGAGGCCGTCAACGAGTTGGTGGACTACGCCCTCGCGCATGGCGTCAACTATTTCGACACCTCCCCCGCCTACTGCCGGGGCGAGTCGGAGACCAGCACCGGCATCGCCCTCGCCCGGCACCCGCGGAGCAGCTATTTCATTGCTACCAAGCTGTCTAACTTCTCCTCCGACACATGGTCTGCGCAGGAGTCCCAAGCGATGTTCGAACGCTCGCTGCGCTACCTCCGGACCGACTATGTGGACTACCTCCTCCTGCACGGCATCGGCATGAGCGGCGGGGGCAAGGACGGCATGGGAGCTTTCTACGGCCGCTATATGGACAACGGCATACTCGACTGGCTGGTCGAGCAGAAGCAGCACGGCCGCATCCGCAACCTCGGCTTCTCCTACCACGGCGACATCCGCGTCTTCGACATGCTGCTCCGCTGGCACGACGAGGGGCGTTACCACTGGGACTTCGTCCAGATAGAACTCAACTACCTCGACTGGAACTACGCCAAGCAGATTAACCCCCGCAACACCAACGCCTCCTACCTCTATGCCGAACTGGAGAGACGCGGCATCCCGGCCGTCATCATGGAGCCCCTGCTCGGGGGACGGCTCGCCAAGCAGCCTGCCCATATCCTGCGCGAACTCAAGCAGGCGGACATCCACGCCACACCCGCCGAGTGGGCCTTCCGTTATGCAGGCTCGCCCGAGGGCGTGCTCACCGTCCTGAGCGGCATGACCTATATGGAGCACCTGCGCGAGAACTGCCGCACTTACTCCCCCCTGCGCCCCATCACGCCCGAGGAGGACGCCCTGCTCATGCGCCTCGCCGACGCCCTGTGCGCCATGGATGCCGTGCCCTGCACCGGCTGTAACTACTGCATGCCATGCCCCTACGGCATCAATATACCGGCCGTCTTCGGCTACTATAACAACGCCCTCACCGAGGGCCTCCAACCGGCGGCTGACGCTACGGACAGCGATTTCCGCCGGGCGCGCCGCCGCTGGCTCATCGGATACGACCGCCGGGTCGAACGGCTGCGCCAGGCCGACCACTGTATCGCCTGTAACCGCTGCCTTCACCATTGCCCGCAGCACATCGACATCCCCGCTCAGATGCAGCGCATCGACCGCTTCGTCGAGCAACTCAAACAAAACGTCTAATATTCTAATCTTCAAATCACTATGCTTGGAACTTGGGAAATTATCTTAATCGTACTCGTTATCCTGCTCATCTTCGGTGGTAAGAAAATACCCGAACTCATGCGCGGGTTAGGCAAGGGGGTACGCTCCTTCAAAGACGGTCTTAACGACAAGGAGGACGAACCCAAAGAGGACACAAAAACGACTCCGCAGCAGTGAGACCCGGGGACGGCGCAGAAGCCCCTGCCTTCTGGGACCATCTGGACGAACTGAGGGCCGTCTTGCTCAAGTCGCTGGCGGCCTGGACGATAGCCTCGCTTCTGGCGTTCTGCTTCAAGGACGTCCTCTTCCGTCTGCTCTTTGCCCCGACGCAGTCCGACTTCGTCCTCTACCGGCTCCTCTGCCGTCTGGCGCAGGCTACCGGCCGGGACGGCCTATGCCCCGGCGACATCCGCGTCTCCTTCCTCAATACCGACCTCACCGCCCAGTTCATGGCGCATGTATGGGTCTCTCTCGCCGCCGGACTGCTCGTCGCCCTGCCGCTCACCGTATGGTGGCTCTATGGCTTCATCGCCCCCGCGCTCTACCGGCATGAGCGCCGCTATGCGGTTCGCCTCACGTGTGCCTCGCTCCTCCTCTTCGCCGCCGGCGTCGCCCTCTCCTATTTCCTCCTCTTCCCCCTCTCTTTCCGCTTCCTGGCCGCCTATTCGGTGACCGACCTGGTGGTCAACCAAATCAGCCTCTCCTCCTACCTGTCACTCTTTCTGGTGCTTACGCTCCTGATGGGACTGCTCTTCCAGGTGCCTGTCCTCACGTGGTTCCTTGCGCGGATGGGACTGCTCCGGCGTGAGCAGTTGCGCCGCTACCGCCGTCATGTCTTCGTGGCTATACTCATCGTCGCTGCCGTCATCACCCCCACCGGCGACCCCTTCACCCTTCTCCTCGTCACCCTGCCCGTCTATCTCCTCTACGAACTGAGCATCGCCCTCATCCCCCGCGGCTCCGACTCGCTACCTCAACCCGAACCTGACCCGAACCTGACCCGAACCTGAGGAGTGGAGTAGGCTGATTAGCAGGCTGCTGACAGGGTCAGCTCTGTTCCAGCTCTGTTCCAGGTCTGTTAGGGGCTTCTGATTATCCGTGCGCACCCTCTTGCGTATATCGTATTTTTTTTGTACCTTTGCACCGTTTTTCGAATATTAAATCTTGAATTTTGAATCTTAAATCAACTTTACGTTTGAATATTCGTCTGCATATAGCCCTCCGGCTGGAGCAGTTGCGCCGGCGTAACCTCAAGGCGCTTCACCCCCTGCGCCAGCTCTTCTGGGAGTCCACCCTGCGGTGTAATGTCCACTGCCTCCACTGCGGCAGCGACTGCCTCTCCTCCGTGGACACGCCCGACATGCCCGCCGAGGACTTCCTGCATGTCATTGATACAGAGGTTACTCCCCATGTGAACCCCCGCCACGTGATGATTGTCATCTCCGGCGGTGAGCCCCTGATGCGCCGTGACCTCGCCGAGGTGGGGCAGGCCCTCCGCGACCGCGGCTACCCCTGGGGCATGGTCACCAACGGACTCGCCCTCACCCCCGACCGCTTCCGCGAACTGCGCCGTGCCGGACTGCGCTCCCTCACCGTCTCCCTCGACGGACTCGAGCAGGATCATGTCTGGCTCCGTCAGCACCCGCTCGCCTTCGAGGGCGCATGCCGCGCCATACGCCTCTGCGCTGCCGAACGGGGACTGGCCTGGGATGTCGTCACCTGCGTCAACCGGCGCACTATCGACCACCTGCCCGCCATACGCGACCTCCTCTGGAGCCTCGGCGTGCGCGACTGGCGCATCTTCGGCATCGACCCCATGGGACGCGCCGCCGACAACCCCGAGCTGCTGCTTACGGACGAGGAGTTCCGCCGCCTGATGGACTTCATCGCCGCCGAACGCGAGGCGGGACGCCATGTCTCGTACTCGTGCGAGGGCTATCTGGGTGACTACGAAGGACGTGTGCGCGACCACCTCTACCAGTGCGCCGCCGGCATCAGCGTCGCCTCTATCCTCATCGACGGCAGCATCTCCGCCTGCACCAGCATACGCGGCAAGTACTACCAGGGCAATATCTACCGCGACTCGTTCTGGCAGGTCTGGGAACACGGCTTCCGCCCCTACCGCGACCGCTCCTGGATGCGCCGGACTGCCCCCTGCCGCGACTGCAAAGCCTTCGCTTTCTGCGAGGGAAACGGCATGCACCTGCGGCGCGAAGACGGCTCACTCATGCTCTGCCACCTGCAACGACTCAACCCACGCTCATGACAACAATACCCGCCACTGACCCTGCCCGCCGCCGCGGACTGCTCATCTTCGACCTGGACGGCACGCTGCTCAACACCATCGCGGACCTCGGGGCCGCCTGCAACGAGGCGCTTGCCTGCTGCGGCTTCCCCACACACCGCCCCGACGAGTACCCCCGCCTGGTGGGCAACGGCGTCAATAAACTCCTCGAACGCGCACTCCCCGAGGGCGCCAAGACCGAGGCGAACATCCTCCGCCTGCGCCGGGTGTTCATCCCCTATTACGACACCCACAACCGCGTCTTCACACGCCCCTACGAAGGCATGCCCGATGTCCTGCGCGTCCTGCGCGACAGGGGCTGGCTCCTCGCCGTCGCCTCTAACAAGTACCAGCAGGCCGCGGCCGACATCGTCGCCCACTATTTCCCCGGCCTCTTCGACGTCGTGCTGGGCGAACGCGAGGGGTGCCCCCGCAAGCCTGACCCGCAGATAGTCAGTGACATCCTGCGTCTGCTCGGCCTCCCCGCGCCGGACCGGGCGACCTGTCCCGTCGTCTATGTCGGTGACAGCGATGTGGACATCCTCACCGCCCGCAATGCCGGCCTGCCCGTCATTGCCTGCACATGGGGCTTCTGCGACACCGCCCTCCTGCGTGACCTCGCGCCCGACTACCTCATCGACACCCCCGATGAACTGATAACCATTCCCAAACTACTATAACCAATGAAACACTCACTCACCCTCGCCTGCGCTGCACTCCTCCTCATCGGATGTGCCAAGCAGACCCAACCAACCATCAACTACAACGTGGACAAATTCTATGACCTCGAAGTGCTGCGCTACGACGTGCCCGACTTCGACCAACTCACGCTTCAGCAGAAGAAGCTCGTCTATTACCTCTCCGAGGCGGCCCTACAGGGACGCGACATCCTCTATGACCAGAACTGCCGCTACAACCTCGCCATACGCCGCCTCTGCGAGAGCATCTACATCAACTACCCCGACCGTCAGGACCCGCAGTTCCTCCTCCTGGAGAAGTACCTCAAGCGCGTCTGGTTCTCCAACGGTATCCACCACCACTACTCGGCCGACAAGTTCCTCCCCGAATGCTCGCGCGAGTGGTTCGTCGAGGCGGCTAAGCCCTATTGCTCCGACGACCTCGACACCCTCGTCACCGTCATGTTCGACCCCGCCGTCATGCCCAAGCGCACCAACCAGGCCGCAGGGGAAGACCTGCTCCTCACTTCGGCCAATAACTACTACCAGGGCCTCACCCAGTCCGAGGCCGAGGCATGGTACGCCGCCCACCGCGACGACTCGGACGAGCCCCTCTGGGTCGGCCTGAATGCCCGGCTTGTCAAGGACGCTGACGGCCGTATCGTCGAACGCACCTACCGCGTCGGGGGACTCTACTCCGCCGCCCTCGAGCGCGTCGTCTATTGGCTTGAGAAAGCACGCGACGTGGCCGAGAACGACCGCCAACGCCTGGTCATCGACCGCCTTATCGACTTCAACCGCACCGGCGACCTGCGCACCTTCAACGAGTACGCCATCGCCTGGGTGCAGGACCTCGACAGCCGCGTCGATTTCGTCAACGGCTTCACCGAGACCTACGGCGACCCCCTCGGCATAACAGGCTCCTGGGAGTCTATGGTCAACTTCAAGAACCTCGAGGCCACACGCCGCACTACCGTCCTCGCTGACAACGCACAGTGGTTCGAGGACAACAGCCCCACCGACCCCGCCTACAAGAAAGAGCAGGTACGCGGCGTCAGCGCCAAGGTCATCAACGCCGCCATCCTTGCCGGCGACTGCTATCCCTCCACGCCCATCGGCATCAACCTGCCTAACGCCAACTGGATACGGCGCGAGTACGGCTCCAAGTCCGTCACTATCCAGAACATCACCGACGCCTACGACAAGGCCGCACAGGGCAACGGCTTCAACGAGGAGTTCATGCTCTCCGACGCCGAAGTCCGACTCGCACGCACCTACGGCGCACTCACAGACAACTGCCACACCGACCTTCACGAGTGTCTCGGACACGGCTCCGGCAAGCTCCTCCCCGGCGTGAGCAAGGACGCCCTGCGCGAACATGCCTCCACCATCGAGGAGGCACGCGCCGACCTCTTCGGACTCTATTATATCGCTGACCCTAAGATGGTTGAACTCGGCATACTGCCCGACGACGAGGCCTACAAGGCCGAGTACTACCGCCAGATGATGAACGGCGCCATGACCCAACTCGTCCGCATCGAGCCCGGCAAGGACATCGAGGAGGCACACATGCGCAACCGCCAACTCATCGCCCATTGGGTACTCGCACACGCCGACGCTGACCGCCCCGAGGTTGAGATTATCGAGCGGGACGGCAAGCACTACATGCGCGTCAATGACTATCCCGGACTGCGCCGCCTCTACGGCCGACTGCTCGCTATCATTCAGCAGGTGACCTCCACCGGCGACTACGACCAAGCTAAGGACCTCGTCGAGACCTATGCCGTGCGCGTCAATCAGGACCTCCACCGCGAGATGCTGGAGCGCTACCAACGCCTCAACCTCGCGCCCTACAAGGGATTCGTCAACCCCGTCTATACGCCGGTCACCGACGCCGACGGTACCATCACCGACATCCGCGTCTCCTACACCGAGGGCTATGTCGAGCAGCACCTCCGCTACTCCCGCGACTACTCCCCCCTCCCCACATATAATTAACCATAGAGCCCCTCAAAACTTATAAATCCCCCTCCCGGTCACGTGCTCCTTTATTAATTATTACTTATTAATTATAAATGGTTCCCCCTCATAGTCGCGTGCTCCTTTATTAATTATTACTTATTAATTATCAGTCATTAACTCCATCTCCCTCCCCATATCGAAGAGTATCGCCAACCGTCTCCTCATCATCCGCGCGATGAGAGGAGACGGCTTGGACGCCTTCCCCATGGACGAGGCCACGCCCGATGACGTCCGCCTCCTCCACGGCATCCTCTCTTCCCTGCCGGAGAGGGGTAGGGGAGATAGCACTGTCACTATCGACTGCCGCAACTGCGGCACCGCCATGCGCTTCCTCACGGCGTTCTTCGCCGCACGACCCGGCTGCCGCGTCGTCCTCGACGGGGTGGAGCGCATGCGTCACCGCCCTGTCGGTCAGCTCGTGGACGCCCTCCGCGCCCTCGGCGCAGACATCACCTGTCTCGGCACTCCCGGCTTCCCGCCTCTGCTCATACGCGGACGACGGCTCGACCTCTCACGCCCCGTCACCATCCTCCGACCCGCCAGCACCCAATTCGTCTCGGCCCTCCTCCTCATCGGCGCACAGGTCCATACGGACAGCACCTCCCCCTATATCGCCTTGACCCGCTCCCTCCTTCGTACATCGTACATCGCTCCTTCGTACATGGAACGTGATTGGAGTAGTGCTGCGTTCTGGTACGAATACGCCGCTATCCACGGGGGCTCGTTCTTCTTCCCCTCGCTGACCCTCGACAGCCTCCAGCCCGACCGCGTCGCGGCCGACCTCTTCGCCCGCCTCGGCGTCCGCACTACCGCCACCCCCGACGGCATCCGTATCCACGCACCCCGACCAGGAGCAGACACGGACCCCGCCCGTACCGTCCCCGACGGATCCCCGACGGATCTCCGACGGATCTCTGTACCCTTGCGCATCGATTTCTCCCACTGCCCCGACCTCTATCCCGCCCTCTACGCCACCTGCGCCCGACTCGGCATCCCCACCGACTTCACCGGCCTCGACTCCCTCCCCCTCAAAGAGTCCGACCGCCTCACCGCCATGCACCAACTCACTACCCAACCCGCACAGACTGCGCCCACCTGGGACGCGGGCGGCTCGCCCGCGAATCGCCGCGAAGAGGCGACCCCTCCGTCTCGGTCACAGACCGCGTCTCGGTCACAGACCGCGTCTCGGTCACAGACCGCGCCCGCGATTTCATTGGAGTGCGCTACGAACCTTTCGACTTTCGACTTTGAGCGTCAGCGGTCTTTCGACTCTCATGCCGACCACCGCATCGCCATGGCGCTCCTCATGGCCGACTACTCCGTGGACGACACCGACTGCATCGCCAAGTCCTACCCCCTCTTCCTCCGACAATGGCAAGCGTTACACGCATAACACCCCGACGCGGCATCAACGACGAGGGACTCGGTAAGAAGCATGCCCTCCTGCGCCTCATCACCCAAGCCTCCACCGAGTGGGTCTGGCTCACCGACGACGATGTCGCCCTCCCGCCTCACGCCCTCGACAGCCTGCATGCCACCCTCGATGCTCACCCTGACGCCGACCTCATCATCCTCCCCCTCTCGATGAGTAGCGGCACCGGCTCCCTGCTCGAACGGCTCCAGCAGACCGAGTATGCCGCTATCCAGGCGCTCACCGTCCGTACGGCCGAACGCGGGCATGCCGTCCTCTGCTCCGGTGCTAACCTCCTCGTCCGCCGCGACCTCTGGCTCGAGTGCTACCCGGACCTCCATCCCGACATACCCTCCGGCGATGACATGTTCCTCCTCGAGGCCGTCAAACGCCGCGGCCGTACCGTCTGCGTCGCACTCGCCCCCGTCGCCTGCGTCACCCCCCTCCGCCGCCTGCCGGACCTCCTCCGCCAACGCATGCGCTGGGCAGGCAAAGCCCCCCGTTACACCGACCCCGACATCCTCCGCTGCGGTGCCCGCACCCTCCTCGCCAACCTCCTCGTCGCCCTCTGCGAATTGCTCATACTCTTTTTCCCCCTCCTCGCGCCGTGGCTTCCCCTCTACCTGCTCCCGCTGCTCTTCTTGCCTCTCTTGGTCAAGTACCTCCTGGACCTGCGCCTTATCTACGACGCCCGCCGCTTTGATTTCCGCGTGCCCCGTCCCCGCCGCCACGCCCTCCTCCTCCTGCTCCTCTATCCCCCTTATATCCTCCTCTCCCTCTTCGGCGGCCTCCTCCGCTCCCGCCTCCACCCCCACCGCTGGTAATCAGTCTAGTCCCTCTAGTCCATCTAGTCCATCTAGTCTATCTAGTCCTTCTAGTCCTTCTAGTCCCTCTATTCCCCCTATATACTACGTACCCGCCCACGCGCGTGGTGAAATCAGGGGTTCGGCTGATACCGCCCGTTTTGGGGCGACTGTGGGATAATAAAACAAAGCCCTCCGAACGGAGGGCAGGAGAGGTTGAATAAGCAGATAATGTGTGCAAAAAGGGAGAAAAATGATGCAAAAACACATTTTTTTGCAAAAATATTTGGTGGTATGAAAAAAAAGAACTAATTTTGCACCCAAATTAGAGTTGGCGTATAGTGCCGCCCCCTCGTTTTCCGTGTGATGACCGTGTGGTGACCGTACGATGACAGAAGGAGAACGCTCTTCGAAATAT
>JAFUUE010000065.1 GCA_017483945.1 Paludibacteraceae bacterium
GGCGAGACGCTCCACGACGTGGTCGGACCGCTCGGCAAGGCGACCGACATACGCCGTTTCGGCACCGTCGTCTGCGCGTGCGGTGGAGTAGGGGCCGCACCGATACTGCCTATCGACCAGGCGCTCCACGCCGCAGGCAACCGCGTCATCACCGTCCTCGCCGCACGCACACGCGAACTCATCATACTCGAGCAACAGCTCGCTGCCGTCTCCGACGAGCTTATCATCATGACCGACGACGGCTCCTACGGCACCAAAGGACTGGTCACACAGGGCGTCGAATCGGTTATCCAACGCGAACAGGTGGACAAGTGCATCACTATCGGACCCGCTATCATGATGAAGTTCGTCGCCCTCACCACGGCCAAGTATCATATCCCCACCGAGGCCTCGCTCAACACCATCATGGTGGACGGCACCGGCATGTGCGGCGCCTGCCGCGTCACGGTCGGTGGCAAGACCCGCTTCGTCTGCGTGGACGGACCCGAGTTCGACGCCCATCAGGTGGACTTCGACGAGATGCTCGCACGCCTACGCTCTTACCGTGCCGAGGAACTCGCCGCCTATACTGCCTACCAACAGCAGCAGTCCGGCTCCCAACCCGTACCGGACACGGAGCAAAACCGTACCGAATACGAAGACGAGACGACAACGAGACGACAACGAGACGACAACGAGACGACAACGGACGCAGCCCCCGCTGCTCCCTCTTCGCGCGATGACCAGTGGCGCAAAGACCTCCGTCTCTCTCTCAAACCCAAGGACCGCGTCGCCATCCCGCGCGTGCAGATGCCCGAACTCGCGCCCGACGTGCGTGCCCACTCCCTCTACGAGGAGGTCAACCGCGGACTCACGCCCGACATGGCGCTCACCGAGTCCAAACGATGCCTCGACTGCGCCAACCCCGGATGCGTCCAGGGATGCCCCGTCAACATCGACATCCCCTCTTTCATCAAGCATATCGAGGCCGGAGACACCCTCGGCGCCTACGATGTCATCAAGCGCTCCTCCTCCCTGCCCGCCGTCTGTGGACGCGTCTGCCCCCAGGAGAAGCAGTGCGAAGCACAGTGTATCCACCACAAGATGAACTCCGCACCCGTCGCCATCGGCTACCTCGAACGCTTCGCCGCCGACACCGCCCTCGCCGCCGCCTCACCCACCTCACCGGGGACGCGGGCGGCTCGCCCGCGGGTCGCTGCAGAGCAGCGAGAAAACACCACCCCCACCACGCTGCTTTCGACTTTCGACTTTGAGCGAAGCGGTCTTTCTACTCCTCCCATCGCCGTCATCGGCTCCGGCCCTGCCGGACTGACGTTCGCCGGTGACATGGCGCGCTTCGGCTACAGCGTCGATGTCTTCGAGGCGCTCCACGAGATAGGCGGCGTGCTCAAGTACGGCATACCCGAGTACCGTCTGCCCAACCGCATCGTCGATGCCGAGATAGACAGCCTGCGTGCTATGGGGGTCTCCTTCCACACCGATGTGGTGGTCGGCAAGACTATCTCCGTCGAGCAACTGCAGGAGCAGTACCGCGGTATCTTCGTCGCCTCCGGCGCAGGACTGCCGCGCTTCATGGGTATCCCCGGCGAGAACCTCAACGGCGTCCTCTCCTCCAACGAGTACCTCACGCGCGTCAACCTAATGGGCGCCTCCGACCCGGCCAATGACACACCGGTCCTGCAGGGACGCCACGTCGCCGTCATCGGAGGCGGTAACACGGCTATGGACGCCGTGCGCACGGCCAAGCGACTCGGCGCCGAGACCGCTACTATCGTCTATCGCCGTAGCGAGGACGAGATGCCCGCACGTATCGAGGAGGTGCGCCATGCTAAGGAGGAGGGCGTGCAGTTCCTCACCCTGCATAACCCCATCGAATACCGGGCCGACGAGCAGGGACGTGTCTGCCGGGCGGTGCTCCAGGTCATGGAACTGGGCGAACCCGATGAGTCCGGACGACGCGCACCCGTGCCTGTCGAAGGCAAAACTCTCACTATTGACGTGGACCTCGTCCTCGTCGCCGTCGGCGTCAGTCCTAACCCCCTCATCCCCGCCTCTGTCCCCGGACTGGAGGTCAGCCGTCGCGGCACCATCGTCGTCAACGACGGGCAGCAGTCTTCTATCCCGACGCTCTACGCCGGAGGAGACATCGCCCGCGGAGGAGCCACTGTCATCCTCGCTATGTCCGACGGACGCAAAGCCGCTGCCGCCATGCACCACGCCCTCACACAGTCCTAACCCACACAATCTTGAATCTTGAATCTTAAATTTTAAATCTTAAACATAATCCATCGTGACTCTCCTCTTTGCCTCTAATAATGCTCATAAACTGGACGAGGTCCGCCGCATCCTGCCTGCCTCTGTGACGGTGGTCAGCCTGCGCGACGCCGGACTCGACATCGACCCCGAGGAGAACGGTGCCACACTCGAGGCTAACTCCCTGCTCAAGGCACAAGCCGTCTGGGACGCTCTCCCGCAGCACCCCGGCCTCAAAGACCGTATCGACGGCGTCTTCGCCGATGACACGGGGCTGGAGATAGCCGCGCTCGGTGGACAGCCCGGTGTATGCACGGCTCGGTGGGCCGGCGAGGCACATAACGATGCCGCCAACCGCGCCAAAGCCCTGCGACTGCTGCTGGATGCCGACGACCGCACCGCACGCTTCCGCACCGTCATCACCCTCATCATGCACGGCCGAACCGACCGCTTCGAGGGCATCGTCAACGGACATATCGCCACCGCCGAAGCCGGACAAGCCGGCTTCGGATACGACCCGCTCTTCATCCCCGAGGGATACGACCGCACCTTCGCGCAACTGCCCCCCGAGGTGAAAAACTCAATCAGCCACCGCGCACGCGCACTCGCTGCACTCGCTGCGCACCTAATAAAGGTCAACTAACATTTTTCAAAACAGGGGAATTTTTAGAAGTACCCTAAACAACCAACCCTGATGAAACGCCTCTTTATCACCCTGCTGGCTGCCGCCGCCTCGCTTCTGGCTATCGCCGGATGGGATACCCATTTCTCCTATAGCGATGTCCAACAAATAGCCGTCACTCCCGACCGCGTGTACGGACTGGCTGACGGCTCGCTCTTCAGTGTGGACAAACGCTCCGAGCTGCTCACGCTCTACACCGCTCAGTCCGGACTCCACAGTACCAACATCGTCTGCATCGGCTATGACGACCGCACGGGCAAACTCATCCTCTGCTATTCGACCGGCAAGATTGACCTGCTCACGCCCCAAGGCGTCGAGTATGTCGCCGACCTCTATAACAAGGACATGACGGCCTCCAAGCGGACCAATAACATCACCGTCCATCAGCAGCGCGCCTACCTGGCTATGCCCTTCGGCATCGTCACTTTCGACCTCAATAAGCATCAGTTCATCGACACCTATTATATCGGCGATAACGCGGCGGAGGTCAACGTCCTGGACGTGGCCTTCCGCGGCGACAGTATCTATGCCTTCAGCGACAGCCGCCTCTTCTCCGCCTCGCTCGATGACTACCTGATGGACTACCGCAACTGGCACCGCGAGCCGCTCTCCGCCCGCATCCCGCGCGATGCCGACAAGGGCGTCTCCATCTCCGAGCAGGACGGCACTCTCTGGCAAGCCGCAGGCTCACAAGGTATCCTCCGTACACTCCCCGCCACCGGCCGACAGGTCGCCTACTGCCCTAACGGACCGGCCAATAACATCCCCTGCCGCCTCACCGTCGGCGCGGGCGACCGCCTCTATGTCGTTCCCGGCGACCGCTGGGCGGACCGCGTGGCGCGTGATGCCTACGTCTCTATCTATGGCGCCGGACAGTGGACCATCATCCCCAACGACTACCTCAAGCAGCAGTCCGGCATGCCCGACGTATGGGACTTCATGAACGTCACCGAAGACCCCGCCGACCCTGCGCATTTCTATGCCACCAGCTACGGCATGGGCGTATGGGAGTTCCGCGGCACCACTCTCTGGTCCCACTTCTCACCCGCCAACAGCAGCCTGCAATCTGCCGCGCCCTCCAACCCCGCTTTCTACACACGCAACGACGGAGCCTGCTTCGACGCCCAAGGTAACGTCTTCTTCCCCTGCGCCAAGCGGGACATCGCTTTCCGTCGCGCGGACGGCTCATGGGGCAATATCCCCCTTGTCTCGGAGGGTAGCACGCTTGACCTCGAGACCCCGGGGCGTATCTTTGCCGACAACCGCACCCCCAACCGCTACTGGATTATCTCCCATCGCTCCCCGACCGGTCTCATCCTCTTCGACCATAACGGCACGCTCGACAACGCCGACGATGACTACTGCCTGCTACGCACCAGCTGGCTCGATAATAACGGCCGTATCTTCTCACCCGAGCGCGTACGCGATGTCATGCAGGACCGCGCCGGCAACATCTGGCTGGGCACCGACCAGGGCGTAGCCGTCATCGACGCCGCCACCGACTTCACCACCTCTTCCGCCTGCCGCCGACTCGACATCATGCTGGACGGCGCACCCCTTCTGGACGGCGAGGAGGTCATGGCCTTCGCCCAGGACACCTACGGACGCATATGGATAGGCTCACTCAGCACCGGCGTCTATGTCCTCTCCGAGCAGGGCGACAGCCTGCTGGCGCACTACATGCCCGATAACTCCGCCATGCCCTCTGCCGGCGTCCTCTCGCTGGCGGCTTGCCGACTCTCCTCCCGCGTCTATATAGGCACCGGCGCCGGACTGGTCTCCTACGATGAGGATGAGCACGGAGCCGGCATCATGGACCGCGAGACAGGCAACGAGCCCGAGGATACCGGTATCATGGGACAGTGGCAGGTGCACAGCGCCTATACCGTCACCGAGGAGGTCGAAGACGCCGGAGACCGCGTCTATGTCAAGGCCAACGGCGCACTCTATTCGGTCGGCAGCGAACTGGAGATAGACACCTACGACCGTACCACCGGACTCAACGGCAGCACCATCGCACACATCGCCTACGACAAGACTACCCACCGGCTCCTCATCGTCTATAACGACGGCAAGATTGACCTCATGGACGACCGAGGAGGCATCGTCAACATGCCCGACCTCTACCTCGCTTCCCAGGACCGCACCATCGAGATCAACACCATCCTCCTCCACCGCTCACGAGCCTACCTCGGCATGAACTTCGGCATCGTCGTACTCAACCTGCGCAAGCAGGAGGTCGAGGACACCTATTATATAGGAGAAGACGGCGGAGAAGTCAGCGTCACCGCCTTGACCGTATGGGGCGACAGCCTCTATGCCGCGGCCGAAGAGACGCTCTATTCCGTAGCAATCCTAGACAATGCTGCTGACTATTCCGTATGGCACAGGACCCGCTATGCCACTACCCTGACCGGTGTGACCATGGCGGACGACCGACTCTACCTGCTGCGCGACAGCATGCTCTACTGCCGCCGCTCCGGCGCCGAGCAGCCCCTGCTGCCCGCCGAGCGCTTCGCTTGGATAGACGCCAAGGACAACCGGCTGGTGGCCTATTCGCCCACGCGCGGACTGGTCATGCTGCAGGACGACACACTCGCGGTCATAGACGGCCGCGGATACCCCGTGCTCCGCTGCGCACGGCAGACTGACGGCACGTGGTGGCTCGCACTCGGTGGATACGGATGCTGCCGCATCACCCCCTCAGGAGCCATATCCAACCATAAACCCAACGGACCCTACACCAACGACGCCTACCGCATGACCGTCGCCGACGGACGACTGATGGTCGCTCCCGGAGGACGATGGGCCGTGCAGTACATGCGACCGGGACATATACCTCTCTATGAGAACAATAACTGGTCCGTGGTCGGCGCATGGCTGGCGAACGATAAGTTCAATACCTCCATCTACGACGTGATGTCTTTCGCCGTCAATCCGAACGATAAGACCCACTTCTTCGCTGCCACCTACGGACACGGCGTCGTGGAGTTCCGTAACGACCAACCCTATGCCCACTTCACCGAGGGGACACCGGGCTGCACGCTCGTCTCCGCCGTCGCCCGCTCGGACAAGGACTACCTCTACTATGTCCGCACCGACGGCGTCACGCTCGACGACCAAGGCAACCTCTGGGTACTCAATACCGAGGACCGCGCCTATAATGTCAATATCCTCACTAACGCCCTGTCCGACAACCCCTCCGCACGGCGTTGGGTCGCCTATAACGTGCTCAGCGGAGGCTCGAAAATCGCCATGGAGACGCCCGGAGAGATACTCATCGACAGCCGACATCCTAACTGGAAATGGATACCCGAATGCCGCGCGGCGACGGGACTCACCCTGCTCGACGACCGGGGAACACCGCTCGACCCCTCGGACGACCACGCACTCAAGCGCTCCTCCTTCGTGGACCAGAACGGGAACATCCTCGGACCCGAGTTCATCTACTGCCTCGCCCAGGACCACGAGGGCAATATATGGATTGGCACCTCCGCCGGACCGCTCCTCATCACCCACGAGAACTTCTTCACCTCTAACCTCGTGCGCCGCGTGCTCATCAATCGCAAGGACGGCTCCGGATTGGCGGACTACCTGCTCGTCGGCGAGCGTATCAACACCATCGCTATCGACGGCGCCAACCGCAAGTGGATAGGCACGGCCGACAACGGCATCTTCGTCATCTCCGATGATATCTCGGCGGACGGCATAGAGACTGTCGCCCACTTCACGGAGGATAACTCATCGCTGCCCTCTTCCGAGGTGCTCGCTATCGCCATCAACCCGCAGAGCGGCGAGGTCTTCGCCTCCACGGCCAAGGGCATCGCCTCCTACCGCAGTGACGCGGCCGAGGCCAAGACGGACATGAGCGGTGCCTACGCCTTCCCCAATCCCGTGCGGCGTAACTATACAGGACTCATCACCATCACCGGACTCATGGAGAACACCGTCGTCAATATCGTTGATGTCGCGGGCAACCTGGTCTGCAAGACCCGCAGCAACGGCGCCATCGCCACATGGGACGGACGCGACCAACACGGCCGACGCGTCGCCACCGGCGTCTATTCCGCCTTCTGCAACAGCGCCGACGGCAACGGCCATACCGTCGTCAAAATCATGATTCTCAACCGCTGATATATGGTCAATATAACTCAAAGAGGCCAGCCCATTGGGCTGACCTCTTTGCTTGACTGAGGTGGCTACGCTTGCCCGCACCCGAAGCCATACAAATGTGCAATTTTGCAATTTTGCAATTTTGTACATCCCTACAGCCCGAGTTTGCGCGACGCGTCGTACTGCTCGATGGTCTTGGACTGGATGATGACGGAGGTGTCACCTTTCTGCCAGGCCTCGCTGCGGGTGGTGACGGTCCGCGTCACGTTGCAACTGGTCAGTGCCGTTCCCAAC
>JAFUUE010000066.1 GCA_017483945.1 Paludibacteraceae bacterium
AGGAGAAGCGGCAAGGCATTTAACATCGGAAACTATTTGTCTGGAAAACCCATAAGCCGCTCGGAAACAAACAGAAAGGCACGAAAATGCCATTCGGCACCTGGGACGCGGGCGGCTCGCCCGCGATTCGCTGTCCAACGGAGACCAACATAGGACACAACTGACACTTCTGCCCCTTCAGGGCACCCGCGGGCGAGCCGATAAGGAGTTCTTATCTCGCTTTGCTCGAACGATTATTACTATGTCTGCTCCGCAGACTCGCGCGGCGCATTTACTCCGAGTACCATCCATCGGACGCTACTCGGTGCGCCTTAATCGCTTCACGTCCCAGGTGGGCATTGGTTCCGTCGAAAGGTCGAGTACGGATTCTGCGGATTGGGAGGAAAGACCGATAGGGTGTATGACATCCTAAGCCCCACCCGGGATGCGGGTGGGGCTTAGGTGAGCCGAACAGGGCTTTCGACTATAGCGAAACGCGCCTTTCGAATAATATGGTGTGCGCGCCTGATTACTTATAGAGGAAGCGGCGGATGCTGCGTTTGGGCGTTTTCTCGAACTCCTTATCAACCAGTTCGAACTCGCTGATTTGCGCATACTGCGGGAGTTGGGGGTTGACACGTTTGCGGTTCTCCTCCATGACTTCGGCCATGGTCTTATTGCCGCAGTTGTATTTCTCGTCGGGGAAGACGAGTGCCACGAGTTTTCCGCCACGTCCGACGACGACAGACTCCACGACGCCGGGGAGGTTGTTAATCTTATCCTCCAGTTCTTCGGGGTAGATATTCTGTCCGTTGCTGCTGAGAATCATCGCCTTGCTCCGTCCGCGGATAAAGAGGTGTCCTGCCTTGCTGAGCGTGCCGAGGTCTCCTGTATGGAGCCATCCGTCCTTGTCGATAGCGGCGGCGGTGGCTTCGGGGTTCTTATAGTAGCCCATCATGACATGCTCGCCACGGACAAGAATCTCGCCGACGACATTCTCCGGGTCGGGACTGTCGATACGCAGTTCGTTGCGGTCAACGACCTTGCCGCAGCATCCTTGGACCTCGTTGTACCAATCATCGTAGCAGATGAGCGGTCCGGCCTCGGTCATGCCATAGCCGACGACGAAGGGGAACTTGATGCGGCGGAAGATTTTCTCCACCTCGGCATTGATGGCAGCGCCACCGGTGATGAGCCAGATGAGGTTGCCGCCAAAGGCCTCCATGAGGCTGTTATAGATTTTCTTCTCGACAATCTTGCACAGGACAGGGGTGTTCCAAAGGAACTTGACGAGCGGTTTCTCGAGGGAGGGGAAGATTTTGGCCTTGAAGATTTTCTCGAGCACGAGCGGGACAGTCAGAATCATGTAGGGATGTGTCTCGGCATAGGCCCGCATGAGGACTGTGGGCGAAGGGGTCTTGCTCAGGAAATAGACGTGGCATCCGCCGGCGACCTGATAGAGGAACTCAATGGACATACCGAACATATGGGCAAGCGGGAGCATGCAGACCTCGTTCCAGCCGGCATGGTTGGGGATGGTCTCCTGGCTGAAATGCACGTTAGCCGATATATTCCGATAACTGAGCATGGCGCCCTTGGGCTCGCTGGTGGTGCCGGAGGTGTAGTTGATGAGCATGAGCTCGTCGAGGTTGTCCGTCGGAAGTTTCACATCTGCGGGGCCGAATCCATTGGGGAAGCGGGTGCTATAGGCTTTTTCGGCGGCCGCGGGGGCATTCTCTTGCACCTCGGTACGCGCATAGAGGACGGAGAAATCAGCAGTACTGATGACCAGTTGCACCTCAGGCATATTATTGATATCCACTCGTTTCCACACACTCTCGCCGACGAAGAGGGCCCGTGCGTCGGAGTGGTTGACCAGTTTCTCGATATCCGCACCGGTGAAGGCGTCCATGATGGAGACGATTACGCCCCGGTTAGCCGCAATGCTGAGGAAGGAGACGGCCCAGTTGGCGCAGTTCTTACTGCAGAGGGCGACCTTGTCTCCCCGCCGCATACCGGCTGCTTCAAGCAGGAGTTGGAGACGGACCATCCGGTCGGCCATCTCGCCGAAGGTGTAACTCTTATCCCCATCGTAGTCGGTGAGTGCCGGCTCTTTCCAGTTCGCGGGTACGCGTTCATTAAAATAGTCGAAGAAGTGTCTTGTAGGGGTCTTTCCCTTGTCCTTAGGACGTACGATTGTTCTACTATCCATGTCTATGTTATGGTTGTTAATGGTTAAACATCTTTTGCAGCCGTTCGCGGAGACGCCGCAACAGGCGGCCGACCCGACAAACCGAATGCAAAAGTAGTGCCTTTTTCCGACATGGACAAAATTAAGGTCTCCCACAGGCGATTTTGGGACGAAACGGGCGTTTTTAGGGATGAACAATTCGAATTTAGGGACGAACGGCTCGTCCCACACCGTTCGTCCCTAAGAAGAAAACACAAAAAACGTCCTAAAAAAGGCTATCGGGGCACGTCCTCCAAGAAATCGTTCATCATATTAGTCAGCAGACTGTCCGCATAGGTCCGGAGAAGCGAGCGAAGGGTCTCCTCGTCACGCTTGTTGGAGTCTGTGAGGCGTTCCCACCAGGTCACCTCCTTCGCATCAGACAGGGCATCAGCCAGAGGCTCACGGTAGTAGCTGTCGATACACATACGTGCATAAGACTTGTCCATGATTTCGGAGAATTCACGCGGGTCATCCCCACGGCAGAGTCCCCAGTTCTTGCGGAGGAACATGCGGTACTTATACTCCATACGGAAGCATACGTGTATGAACCGCTTGCGCCGTATATCATCGGGGTTCTGGGACATGATATTATTATACATGTATTCGAGATAGTTGGCGTTCTGCAGAATCTGCAGTTTCTTATCAAAGCACTTACGGCGTAGTTCGGGATAGGTCATCATAGCCGGTTAGGAGATTAGCGATTAGGGAATTAGGAATTAGCGGTTAGCACGTTTGCGTTCGAGTTCATCGAGGATGATTTTGCGGATACGCATGTGGTTAGGCGTAACCTCGACATACTCGTCTTCCTTGATATACTCCAGTGCCTCTTCGAGGGAGAAGCGTACGGGCGGTGCGAGGACGGCCTTGTCGTCAGAAGATTTGGTACGCATGTTGGTGAGGTTCTTGGCCTTGGTGACATTGATAACGATGTCCCCCTCCTTGGCATTCTCTCCGACGACCTGTCCGGCATAAACTTCCTCCTGGGGGTCGATGAAGAAACGTCCGCGGTCCTGCAGTTTGTCGAGGGCGTAGGCGGAAGCGGTGCCGGCCTCCATGGCGATGAGTGAGCCGTTGATGCGGCGCGGCATATCGCCCTTATAGGGCTGGTACTCGAGGAAGCGGTGCGCCATGATAGCTTCGCCGGCACTGACATTCATCACGTAGGTGCGCATGCCCATGATGCCGCGTGAGGGGATGATGAACTCCAGCTGTACGCGGTCGTTGACCAGTTCCATCTTGGTCATCTCGCCCTTGTGAACCGTGACGAACTCGATGATTTTGCCGGAGCATTCCTCGGGCGTATTGACGGTGAGTTGCTCGACCGGTTCGCAACGCACGCCGTCTATGTCCTTGATGATGACCTTGGGCTGTCCGACCTGGAGCTCGTAGCCCTCGCGCCGCATGGTCTCAATGAGGACAGAGAGGTGGAGGACACCTCGTCCGAAGACGTTCCATGCGGACTCCCGGTCGGAGGCCTCGACGCGCAGGGCGAGGTTCTTCTCCAGTTCCTTGGTGAGTCGTTCTTGGATATGGCGAGAGGTGACATACTTGCCATCCTGGCCGAAGAGGGGCGAGTCGTTGATAGTAAAGGTCATAGACATGGTCGGCTCGTCGATGGCGATAGGTGCCAGAGGTTCGGGGTTCTCGAAATCGCAGATAGTGTCTCCAATCTCGAAGCCGTCGATACCGATGAGTGCACATATGTCGCCGCTGCTGACGCGGTCGGTCTTGACATGTCCCATGCCCTGGAAGGTATGGAGTTCCTTGATTTTAGTGCGCACGCGCGTGCCGTCTTTCTTGGCCAGCGTGACGGGCATGCCGTCGGTCAGGACGCCGCGATGCACACGTCCGACGGCGATACGTCCGACGTAGGGGTTATAGTCGAGCGAGGTGATGAGCATCTGGGGCGTACCCTCGAGCACCTGCGGCTCGGGGATATAGTCGATGATAGCGTCCATGAGTGCGGTGATGTCGGAGGTGGGGTTATGCCAATCCGTTGACATCCAGCCGTTCTTTGCCGAGCCGTAGATGGTCTGGAAGTCGAGTTGGTCTTCGGTGGCATTGAGGTTGCACATGAGGTCAAAGACGGCCTCTTGGACCTCGTCGGGGCGGCAACCCTGTTTGTCCACCTTGTTGATGACGACGATGGGCTTAAGGTTGAGTTCGATAGCCTTCTGGAGGACGAAGCGCGTCTGCGGCATGGGGCCTTCGAACGCATCCACGAGGAGGAGAACGCCGTCCGCCATATTGAGCACGCGCTCGACCTCACCGCCGAAGTCGGCGTGGCCCGGGGTGTCTATAATATTGATTTTATAGCCCTTATACTCGATAGCCACATTCTTGGCGAGGATAGTGATACCCCGCTCACGTTCGAGGTCGTTATTGTCGAGTATGAGTTCTCCTTTCTGCTCATTGTCACGGAAGAGGTGTGAGGTGTAGAGCATCTTGTCCACCAGGGTCGTTTTGCCGTGGTCCACGTGTGCGATAATCGCGATATTTCGTAGTTGTTTCATATTCAATTAAGTTTGTCAAGTGCGACTCGGATGCGCCGGAAGGCTTCGATGATGTTCTCCTCGCTGTTGGCATAGGAGAAGCGGATGTAGCCGGGTGCGCCGAATCCCGTGCCTGCGACAGAGGCAACATGTGCCTCATTAAGGAGGTACATAGCGAGGTCGTCCGCATTGGTGATACGGGTGTCCGCGGTGTGTCTGCCAAAGAGGTCGCTGCAACGGGGGAAGATATAGAAGGCCCCTTGGGGCGTGTCGGCCTGAAGGCCGGGCGTGTCATTGACAAGGGCACATATGAGGTCGCGGCGGCGACGGAAAGCCTCGCACATACGGCGGACGCTGTCTTGCGGTCCGTTATATGCCTCTATAGCAGCCATCTGCGTGATAGAGCAGGCTCCGGAGGTGAGTTGCCCCTGCAGTTTATTGACGGCCTTGGCGAGCCAAAGGGGCGCAGCCAGCCAGCCCAGTCGCCATCCGGTCATGGCGTAGCCTTTGGAGCATCCGTTGAGTACGGCTGTGCGTTCCTGCATATCAGGTAGTTGCGCGATAGAACAGTGTGCGCCGACATAGTTGATATGCTCGTAAATCTCGTCGCTGAGGACGAAGATGCGGGGATAGGAGCGGAGGACGTCGGCGAGTGCTTCGAGTTCGGCGCGCGAGTAAACGGCTCCGGTCGGGTTAGAGGGCGAGCAGAGGATGAGCGCCCGCGTAGCGGGGGTGATGGCGGCCCGGAGTTGGTCGGGGGTTATCTTGAAGCCCTGCTGCATATCGGTAGGGATGATAACGGCCTTTCCCTCAGCGAGTCGCACCATCTCGGGATAGCTAACCCAGTAGGGCGCGGGGATGATGACCTCGTCTCCGGGGTTGATAAGCGCGAGGAGAGTCTGGGCGATAGCCTGCTTGCCGCCATTGGAAGTAACGATTTGTTCGGGGCTGTAAATGAGGCTGTTCTCCCGTTGGAGCTTGGCTACGATAGCCTCTCGCAGGGCGGCAAAGCCGGGTGTCTGGCTGTAGTGTGTACAATTGGCGTCAATGGCGCGCTTGGCGGCCTGTTTGATATTGTCCGGCGTATCAAAATCGGGTTCGCCGACACTGAGGCTAATCACATCAACACCCTGCTTCTTAAGCAGTTGTGTACGCGCCAGCATAGCCAATGTAGGCGATGCGGACAGGGCTTCTATGCGGTCGGATAAGAGAGAATCAGACATTGTACCTTATATCAACAGCGTTAAAACAGAGCACAAAGGTACAACAAAAATCGGACATATGCAAGAGGGAGCGCGAAAAAGTTGCGCATATATGCGGGATGGGGCGCAGGAAAGGTAGTGCGGACGTCCTGCTATGTTGTGTTAATATTATGTTGGGGACAGGCGTTTTAATGTGGTTATTCGCGGGCGCGGTCTGTGACCGAAACGGATAGCCCGCGTCCCAGACGGATGCGACGGGAGTTACATACTAATCACCTACTAATAACATACTAACGACATACTAATAGCATAGAATCAATAGGCCGTCAGTCGTGCCCGTATGCAAGCATCCGGCAGACTGACGGCCTATCACAAGGAGCATAAATGCTCGTCTCCTTCGAAAAAATGCACTTCGCTCTTGCGTATATACAATTTTTGTTGTACCTTTGCATGTTGAAAAAGACGGATTAGTATGTTTTTGCAAATTCTAAAGTCTAAGATTCACCGCGTTACAGTGACGGAAGCGAATCTGGACTACATAGGCAGCATCACGATAGACGAGCATATGATGGAGGCGTCGGGTATCGTTGCGGGCGAGCGTGTGCAGGTGGTGGACAACACGAACGGCGCACGCCTGGAGACATATGTGATAGCCGGTCGCCGCGACAGCGGTTGCATCTGCATCAACGGTGCTGCTGCTCATTTAGTTAAGCCGGGGGACACGGTCATCATCATGGCATATGCGTACATGACAGAGGAGGAGGCGAAGACCTTCAAACCGCGTGTGGTATTCCCTGTGAACAACCGTGTGAGCGAGTAAGTATCCCCCACTCTATTTCAGGAAGTTAAGGAAAAGTCAGGCTACGAGTCCCAAACGGGGTTCGCAGGGTCGTAAGTAGCATATGGTAAGCTATATGCACAATTTTACTGACATTTTGTCAACTCGATTAGGCATTTTGCGAAAATTTGTCAGTTTTTCGGGCGAAAATTTGGAAGTATCCGAAAAAGGCAGTACCTTTGCAGTCGAATTTCAAGCGGGAGCTATCCGATGAGGAAGCCCGGACGCCTCTGAGATTCGAACATCAGATGATCTTTGACCTAAATCGAGAGAAGTGATTTCTAATGCTTGGTTTGGGTCAAACCCAAATCGGTTATTAGGCCGAATGGGGTTAAATAAAGCATTTAGATTATGAAAAAGGTATTATTTACTTTGCTGACCAGTGTAGCATTGGTAGCAGGAAGCGCCTTAACTTTTGCCTCGAAACACACGACAGAAACTTTTACCGTTCGCTTCCGCGAGAACACACTGGTGGTAACATCCGTGAAGATGGAGGAAGCGCGTTTGTACTCGATAGAGGGGAAACTCCTTCAGAAAGAGCACGGTACGTTTGCCGAATTTCCTTTGGAGCGTGGGACTTACAAGCTCTACGCCAAGGTTGACGGCGAGACGTTAGTACGTAGGATAGAATTACGCTAACGTACAGAAAGACAAGAAGAAGCAGATGCACAAGAGTGCATCTGCTTTTGTTTTATTTGCATATATGGAAAAAAAGTCGTATCTTTGTCGTCGGAACGGGCTTGCGAGAATGAAACACGCTGCGCGCGTTTAGCTCGCCGCCGTACCTGACACCCCATTCGAGCATAGCTCTTTGGGGACCCCGTTCCTCCTCTCCGAATGACAAGTCCCGCTACGCGAACCTTTTCATTCGGGGCCATGCGGGTCCAAAGAACGGGCTTGCGAGAATGAAACACGCTGCGCGCGTTTAGCTCGCCGCCGTACCTGACACCCCATTCGAGCATAGCTCTTTGGGGACCCCGTTCCTCCTCTCCGAATGACAAGTCCCGCTACGCG
>JAFUUE010000067.1 GCA_017483945.1 Paludibacteraceae bacterium
TCTACCAACTGAGCTATGGCACCCCACGCTATGCGTGCGCCTCCGAGGAATAAATGATTCTTTTATAGGAAGATTCAAGCACGGTCTCCTCAAAAGCGGATGCAAAGGTACTACATTTTTTTGATATACGCAAATTTTTTGTGCTTTTTTTATGAGAAATCACCACTTTTTATCTCCTTTTCACTTCCGGTCGCTCTCTTTCACACAGAAATCGCCCCATCGCACACCTACTTCAAGGCCGAGCGGATAGCAAGCACCTGCTCAAGCAACCCTCGCATATCATCCAGACGCACCTGATTGGCGGCGTCCGAGATAGCACGCTCCGGCTCCGGGTGCGTCTCCACGAACAGCCCATCCACGCCCGCAGCCACTGCCGCACGGGCCAAGACCGGCACCATCTCGCGGTTGCCGCCCGTCACACCACCTTGGGCAGAAGGCTGCTGCACTGAATGAGTAGCATCGAAGATTACGGGACAACCGTACTGCCGCATCGTGGGCAGACCCGTCATGTCCACCACCAGTCGCCCATAGCCGAACGAAGAACCGCGCTCCGTCAGCCATATACGCCCGTCGGAGACAGCCTCGGGAGACACCTGCACAATCTTCTCTATAGCACCGCGCATGTCCCACGGAGCCATGAACTGCCCCTTCTTCACATTGACGATACGACCCGTCCGAGCCGCCGCTTGCAGCAGGTCGGTCTGACGGCTCAGGAAAGCCGGTATCTGCAGCACATCAGCCACTTCCGCTACCCTCTCACATTGCTGACTCTCATGCACGTCCGTCACGATAGGCAGGCCAAACGACTGCTTCACCTCCTCAAGGATGCGAAGCCCCTCCTCTATGCCCACACCACGCGCCGAGACAGACGTGCGGTTCGCCTTGTCAAAAGACGATTTGAAATAGAGTTTTATCCCTAAATCGTTGCACAGACGATTCAGGGTGTCCGTCGTCTGCATGACGCAGTCGCGGCTCTCAATGGCGCAAGGACCGGCAATGAGAAACATACGTACTATAGGTCTTGATGTTCTGCTTAGTTAACCACCCGACACTCCTTAGTTCGCAGGTTTGTACACTTTAACCCACTGGATCTTGAGTTTGCCCTCGCCGCCCTTCTCTTTCATCGGCAGGAAGGACTGTGCCAGCAAGAACATCTTCTCCTTCGGAAGACTATTGGCCATACGCATCACCTCCATGTCGTTAACATACCAGATGAGTTCGTTCTTGGTCCAACGGAAAGTATAGACATAGTACATTGAGCGGCGCACACCCGTCAAATCAGCCATCTTTGTCTGGTTACCGTTAACGAGACCAAGTTGGTGCTTGGTGCCGTTGAAGTGGTACAAGGCGACGAGCGGTTTTTTCACATCCCCCGTACTCAGACCGAAGAAGTGATGACCGGCACCTTGGCTGCGTACCTTAGCCATGAACAAGCCCTCCTCTTGGGCAAACGCCTCACGCGTGTTCATCACATCGGAGGTATAGTCAAACACATGCTCTACAAAGCCTCTCTTCTCATCCCATGCCAGAGCCTTCTTGCTCTCTGCACGCGTCTCGATATCCATACGTCCCTCTACAAAGAACGTATTCTTCCCTCCATTATACGCCTGACGCTCGCTGGTGCGCGAGTGGCCATCCTTCATAGCCGGATTGGCATAGCCATAACCGGTCTGCCAATGCTGAGCAGAGGACATCGTGTCCTCGAAGGAAGGACGGAACAACTCTGCCCAGTCAATCTTATCCTCACGCTGTGCAAAATAGAACTTAATATCTTCCGAGTTGGCCAGTTGGAGATAGCGCTGCTCTGTCTTATATTCCTCGGAATGCTCCCAACGTTTGGCGTCCGACCACAGGGCATTACGCTGCTTGAAGTCCTCAGTTGCCAACTCCGCTTCCAACGCCTGCAGTTGCTTCAACTCCGACGAATTGAGAACCTGCTGATAGTTCTTATAGAATGCCGAACGATAAATCACGTTGAACATACGCAATTCGCTGGACTTACGGCGTTCCTTGGCGTCCTTGATTTTGCCGAAATCCTCCGAGTCACGGAACTTCAGGAAGGCCTGGAATGTCTCGTTTTCCAAAGCGAACTTATAGCCCTTCATGCGCATAGAGGAACTGAGTTTCTCATACGAGGCCGTCTTGCGTCCCTCGTCTGTATCGCGATACTTACGGTTCTTCAGTTCCGCCTTCTTCTCTTGGAAGTTACGGCTCTCTACCACCTCCTTCAGTGCGTTGTACTCAGCCAGTTCGGGCGATTTCTTGATCTCGCGCCAACGTATGACGCGTTGCTGCATGTCGGAGATAGTTTTCTCAAACTGCTCTGTTGAGAGCATCTTACCGGTTAACCGGGCGGTAAATAGATTCATATACTATTTAGTTTTTAGATTTATTATTTCTTCGTATAGTTGGTCGAGTGTGTCCACAAACGTTGGTTTGTAGTGCTCATCGGCGGGGATAAACGACAAGTCTTTCATCCGAGCAATCTGTTCGCGCAACGGGTCATAGAACCCTTTATAGTTCAGTATCCAAACAGGTTTCTTATGCTCTCCGACGATACCGCTGCTAATGACATCCATCATCTCATCCATTGTGCCATAACTGCCCGGCAGACACACGAAGCCATCTGCCAGTTCGCGCATCCGTTGCTTGCGTTCGCTCATGTTCGCCACCTCCACGCACTCCGTACACATGGGAGACTTGCGGCCTGCGGCTATGATGCGAGGGGGGATAACGCCTATCACCTCACCGCCCGCTTCGCGCGCACCTGCGGACACTTCGCTCATCAGCCCCCCGGTAGCGCCCCCGAATACCAACGTGTGCCCGTTCTCCGCAAGCCACGTTCCCAACGCACGAGCCAGCGACTTATACTCCTCGCCGACACGATTGTTTGCACTACAATAGACTGCAATACGCATAGCTGTACGACATCCGTCTGAGACCTTATTTCTTTATCTTGGCTTCGCCGGCAATGACCTGCGTGTTATTCTGCATAATCTCCGCCATATCCACGCCGGTAGCCTCCTTGATAACCTCCATCGTCTGCCGCATCACGACAGGCACGTTGCCGCTGATACCGGCGGCCTCGGAACCGGTGGTACCATAGACATGGATATCATTGATGGACGTCAGCGGTTCTGCCACCTTGCCTGCAATCTCCGGCAATATCTTCACCATCATCTCGGCGATGGCGGCACCGTTGTATTTCTTGTACGCCTCGGCCTTCTTATCCATAGCTGCAGCCTCCGCCTCACCTTTCGCACGTATGGCTGCGGCTTCCGCCTCGCCTACGGCCTTGATACCGGCCGCCTCCTGCTGCTTGGCGAACAAGGCGGCCTCAGCCTGTGCCTTGACGGCAGCAGCCTGCTGCTCTGCTTCGTAACGCTCCGCTTCCGCCTTGCGTTTGCGCTGCTCGAGTTCGGCAGCGGCATCTATCTCCTTCTGGTATTTGTCCGCATCGGCCTTCTTGTTGACTTGCGCCTCCAGTGTCTTCTGTTGGATAGCTATCTCCTGCTCACGCAGCAACTGCTCCTGCTTGGCTTTCTCCACCTCTGCCTCGATAGTCAGGCGGTTAATCTCTTTCTGCCGTTCCTGCTGACGAATGGAGCGGGCGGCTTCCGCCTCTACGGTCTTGATATTGATCTCCTTCGCCTGTTCCTGCCGCTGTATCTCGTAGGCAGCGTCGGCAATGGCGGACTGCGTGTCTGCCTGCTTCTTCAGGTCTGCCTGCTTGACTGCCAACTCCGTATTGCGGATAGCAATCTCCGTCTCCGAAGCCACACGGGCGTCGTTAGCCTGCTTGGCTGCTTCTGCACGTGCGATAGCCACATCACGCTCTGCATTGGCCTTATTGATAGAGGCGTCCTTGGTTATCTTACAGGTGTTGTCCGCACCGAGGGCGTGAATCAGTCCTTCGCTGTCGGTGATGGACTGGATATTGCACGACAGTATCTCAATGCCCAGTTTCGCCATGTCCGTAGCGGCCTTCTCTTGAATCTGGTTGGAGAATCCGTCGCGGTCCACGTTGAGCGAACGCAAATCCTGCGTACCGATAATCTCACGCATGTTACCCTGCAGCGAGTCACGAATCTCCGAGGCTATCTCCTCACGGCTCTTGCCCAGGAAGTTCGCAGCCGCGGTCTCTATCAACTCCGGGTTGATACGCACCTTCGCCACGGCGTCCACATCCACGTTGATGAAGTCCGATGTCGGCACCGACGAGTCGGTCTTGATGTCCACACTCAACTGACCGAGGTACAACCTGTCCACTTTCTGCAAACCGGGGATACGCAGACCGCCCGTACCGATGAGGAACTTCGGACGCTTGCGAGGCCAACCGGAGATAACCAACGCCTGGTTAGGCGAGGTCTTCACATACGACAACAGAAGGAACACCAGTAGCACAACGGCTGCTACTACAATAAGAACAATAGTTGAGTCAGACATAGTTGTTATAGTATTTAATGGGTTATTTATACGATTTTGTGTGCTTCGCAAGCAGATTTGTGCTTTGGAGCGAGGGAGTTATGGCGACCATAATGACCGGGCTCAAGACACAGAGATGCCGCGAAAAGCAAAATCAGGCGTCAATCTTAGCGTAAGTGGCGTTCTGCTCGATAAACTCGCGGCGGGGAGCCACGTCATCACCCATCAGCATAGCGATAGTGCGGTCCGCCTCAGCGGCGTTCTCGATAGTCACCTTCTTGAGCAAACGGCGCTCGGGATCCATCGTCGTCTCCCAGAGTTGCTCGTCCGACATCTCACCCAGACCTTTGTAACGCTGCGTCTTCACCTGTTTCTCGTCGCCGTTGGCGTACTTCTGGATGAAGTCATGACGTTGCTGGTCATTCCAGCAGTACTCCTTATAATTGCCTTTCTGGCAGAGATATAGCGGTGCCATCGCGATATAGAGGTGTCCCTGCTCAATAACCTCCTTCATATGACGGAAGAACAGAGTCATAATCAGCGTGGCGATGTGTGCACCATCCACGTCGGCATCGGCCATAATAATAACCTTATGATAGCGTATCTTACTCAGGTTTAGCGCCTTGGGGTCATCCTCCGTACCGAACGTGATGCCCAGCGCGGTGAAGATATTACGTACTTCTTCACTCTCGAACACCTTGTGCTCCATCGCTTTCTCCACGTTAAGAATCTTACCGCGGAGCGGCAAGATAGCCTGATGCGAACGGTCACGACCTGTCTTGGCCGTACCACCGGCGGAGTCACCCTCGACCAGGAACAGCTCACACTCGGCCGGATCCTTGCTGGAGCAGTCTGCCAGTTTACCGGGCAGGCCGCCGCCGCTCAGAGGCGACTTGCGCAGCACACTCTGACGGGCGTTGCGTGCAGCAATACGAGCCTGTGCGGCCAAGATAACCTTCTCCACAATACGTTTGGCGTCGTCAGGATGCTCCTCCAGATAGTTAGTCAGGGCTTCACTCACGGCCTGATTGACCATTCCGGCCACCTCCGAGTTACCCAACTTGGTCTTCGTCTGACCCTCGAACTGCGGCTCGGCCACCTTGACCGAGATAACCGCCGTCAGACCCTCGCGGAAATCGTTCGGATCGATAGTCGAGTTGCCCTCTTTATCCTTCAGTTTGGCCTTCTCCAGCATCTTGCTGTCCTCGGCATATTTCTTCATCACACGCGTCAGCGCCGCACGGAAGCCGGCCACATGCGTACCGCCCTCTATGGTGTTGATATTATTAACATAGGAGTGGACATTCTCGTTGAAGTCGGTGTTGTATATCATTGCCACCTCTACAGGCGTGCCGTACTTGTCTGTGTTCAAGTGTATCACCTCGCTAATCAGGGGCGTACGCGTGCCGTCAATATACCGTACAAACTCACTCAGTCCCTTCTCCGAGAAGAACACCTCTTTCTTGCACTCGCCCTGCTCATCCACCACACGCTTATCCTTCAGCACAATACGTATTCCTGCGTTCAGGAACGCCAACTCGCGCATACGCTTCGCCAATATATCCCACTGGTAAACCGTCTCGGTAAAGATGGTATCATCCGGCCAGAACTGCACAAACGTACCTGTCTTGCGCTGCTCCCAGTTGCCGATAGCCTCGCTCTCCCCGATAACATGCACCGGCGCCAGAGGCTTGCCCTTCGCATAATCCTGCGTGTGTATCCGGCCGTCACGATAGACCTCCACATGCATCTTGGTGGACAAGGCATTCACGCAGCTCACGCCCACGCCGTGCAGACCACCGGACACCTTGTAGCTGTCCTTATTGAACTTACCGCCGGCATGCAGCACGGTCATCACCACCTCCAGCGCACTCTTGTGCTCCTTCGGGTGCATGTCCACAGGGATACCACGGCCGTTATCCTGCACCGTGATACTGTTGTCCGCATTGATATGCACGGCTATCTCCGTACAGAATCCCGCCAAGGCTTCGTCTATAGAGTTGTCCACCACCTCATATACCAGATGGTGCAAACCTTTCTGCGAAATATCGCCGATATACATCGCCGGACGCTTACGTACGGCCTCCAAACCCTCAAGCACTTGGATGCTTGAGCCGTCATACTTCTCTTGTTCTTTGCCTTCCGGCACGTTGATTTCTTCCATTATGTTATGTTTTAATATGTCGTATTATTTACACGTGCAAAGTTACGAAAAAAATCCGACATACGCAATACCCTTGTGCATTTTTTTATTTATATATCAGGAAAGTGTCACAGCCGCAGCCCCGATGCCGAGTAGCGAGTGCCGTCTTGGAGCACGATATACAGATGCCCGCCACGCAACTCCTTGCGTGCGCCGGATGCGCTTTCCCGGTCGTCCTTCACGTACGGCACAGCCGTCGGCGTCTCCGTCACCACCTTCCTGTACAGTTGCACAGGCCCCTGTCCCGACTGATAGAAGCGGAAATAATGCGTACCCGTATTGAACTTGAGCGCATAATTACTGCCGTCTTTTATCAGCACCTCCGAGCCGGTATGCGTGATGCTATACACCACAGGATTAGCACTATACACCAGCTTCTTACTATTATTCCCCAGATACAAGCCGTTGCTTGTCCGCAGCGAGTAGCCGGTACCCTCCGCCGCCACAATCAGCGCATAAGAGTTCACCGCCTCCGAAGCCGCGATGGTATTATCCTGAATAGTCACGGTCACCTTGGCGCCATTATCGCCTCCCACGGCTGCCACAGCGCCGTTCAGACAGACCGACTCACCCTCATACACTGCCAGGTAGATACCCGTCCAGTCGCTTAGGTTCGTCGTCACCTTGGCATAATCGCCCGCAGCCGCCACCGGCTCGTCCGGGTCGTCCGGATCCTGCGGGTCATCCGGGTCGTCGGGGTCGTCGGGGTCATCGGGATTGTCTGGGATGACAGGCACATAGCCGTCATAGGCGGATGTCAGGTCAGCCAGGACCACCGTTTCCCCCGCATGCGTGCCCCACAGGTACTCAGCCAGTTCCGGGTAGTCGATGAACGGGTTGCGGTTACCCTGCGTAGCCTCAATCGCATCATTGCGCCGCAGCTCCTTCTCCGACACCGGGTCCTGCCGATGCCATTTCATGAGCAGTGCCATGCCATACGCGGTCAGGCCATAATGCCCGCCGGCCGTGTACGTGCCGTTGAAGATAGCCGCACCGGCACCCGATGTCGCGTTCAGTTCCCACTTAGCCATCACACCCATATAACCGCGCGCGAAATCGCCCTTGTACTCGTCCTGCGGCTCGAACACCGTACCGCTGTAGCCGCTCATGCCCGAGCTGCCCAACTTATTACCATTGTACTGATAGGTCGGCGTGCCGCCCACCTCGCCGAAAGCATAACTGCTACGGCGGTTGTTCACATATCCGTCCGTGGGCACGACATGGAAGATGTCACTGCCCTGCTTCGACGACTTCGGACTGCCTCCCCACCAACTCTTCGGCAGCGAGTGCTCGCGGTTATAACAGTCACACTCGCCATGATAACTGCCGCACGAGTTGCTGAAACTGAACGAGCAACCGCCGTACATGTCTATCAGGCGCCCATTGTTGTCCACATCCGTCTGCTGATACGCCGTCAGCAGTCCATCGTACGACAAGTCATGATAGCCCTGCTGCGTGCAGGAGTTAATGGCATTCCATAAGTTAATACCCGACTTATTGTTCAATGCGGCATAGTGATTCGCACTCGGACGTGCCGCAACCGTCAAGGCGGCCATCAACATAGCCGCCGCCAATAGAGATGTATTTCTCATTAGTATAGTATCTTGAAAGTCTGTTCCCTCGTTTGGATGATGTACAGTCCGGCGGGCAGGTCGCGCAGCGTAGCGTGCAGCGCCCCCTCGGTCGTACGGCAGACGGGTACACCCATGTTCGTATAGACAGTCACCGCACCGTCACCGTACAATGCCTCCGTGCCGGTCTCCTGATCATCCGACGGGGTCGTGACGGTCACTGCACCCTGCACATTCGTCACGATGAGCCGCCCCATCGTGGCGTCATACTGCGCCGTGCCCCCCGTCACAGTCACCATACCCGCCTCCGGGTGATGACCCTCCGTGTCGGTCAGGTAGCAGACAAAGCCGCCCGCCGTAGTCAGCGTATAGCGGGGAGAAACCGACACATCGCCCGTATATGTCACACCATAGGTGGTCACATTGCGCTCAGTCCGCAGCATCAGCACGGCCAACTCGGGGTAGTCGATGAACGGATTGCGGTTGCCCTGGTAGTTCTGCGCACCGTCATTGCGCACCATCTCCGTCAGCGACGGAGGGTCCTGCATATGCCACCGCAGCAGGATAGCCAACGACTCGAACACGCCGCCCGTGCCTAACTTCTCGTCCGGCAGCTGGGCATTACCGTTATACAGGCTGTTCTGATGGCCGCCCGCCTCGCCATAGACCACATAATCATAGAGTATGACACGCGCCGCGTCACCGCGATACGAGCCCATATTAACCGCCTTGTACTCCGTATTATTGATGCTCACGACGTTCGGGTCATAGTATTTGGCGCCCTCGCCGTAGGCAGCGTTGCCGCGGTCCGAGTTGACCGCCGTACTCGTCGGGCGGACGGACTGCATGTCATGCCCCATCGGGATACCGCTGTTCGCGCCCTTCGACTGCGGCCAGGTGTGCTCGCGGTTCCACGTGCTCCCCTGGTCCCAGACGCCGCTCATGCTCCGGCCGTCGTAGTAGCCGATGATGTTGCCCGACGTGTTCAGGTCCTTATCGACATATTTATACTGGTCGCGCAACGAGTTGTACGTGAACCGGCCCTGCCCTATCAGACAGGTCCGTCCCATCAGCGCATTCAGCACGCCGAACAAGTCGTCGCCCGACAGGGACATCAATTGGTCATACGCCGCATCATCCGTGTAATAAGCTGATTGTTTGGATTCATAGGCCGCATAAGACTGCCGGCCCTCGTCCGAGGCGACATGCGCCTGCATATCTATCCCCGCGTACGTGTACAGAGAGAAGCACAGCAGGGTACTTACGATTAGTGTGTGTCTGTTCATATCTATCAGTTGGTATAAGCATACAAAGGTACAAAAACTATTTGGTTCACACAAATAAAAATCACTTTTTCTACATGCAAATTTGCATATGTCAGAAAAAAGCAGTACTTTTGCATCCGATTCGGAAGAACGGGATATAGTTCAGCCCGGTTAGAATGCCTGCTTTGGGAGCAGGAGGTCGCGCGTTCGAATCGCGCTATCCCGACCCGGAGGCCCGGAGGATGTACCAGCATCCTCCGGGCTTCTGCTTCATGAGAGGGCGTGTCAGTGAGAGGGAGGCGCTCCGCGAATCACGCGTCAATCACGCGTCAATCACGCGACAATCACGCGAGAACGGTACGGGTTTGTATCGGTGATAGAATAGGGATTTATACGGGTGACATGCGAATAATCGCCTGACTATAGCGGGGAGGATGCGGTATATGAGTGCGGCGGAAGGAGACAGGCGAGGCGGCCGAGCGGAAAAATATGCAAAAAACGCCGAAAGGCTTGCGTATGTCCGAAAAAAGATGTACCTTTGCATGCTTTTTCCGCGCACGCGGATTAAGGATAATGTGACATTGCTTGGACCGCATGTCGGGCAAGGTCATGATTGTATAACACTAAAAAACTCACAACGATGTACTTAACATCCGAAAAGAAAGCCGAGCACTTTGCCAAATATGGCAACGACGCCAAGAACACCGGTCTGGTAGAGAGCCAAATCGCCCTGTTCACCTTCCGTATCAACCACCTGACCGAGCACCTCAAGAAGAACCGCAAGGACTTCGGTACCGAGCGCGCCCTGACTACGCTCGTAGGTAAACGCCGTCGCATGCTCGACTACCTGAAGTCGAAAGACATCGAGCGCTACCGTAACATCATCAAGGAACTCGGCATTCGTAAGTAAGAAAAAAAGAGGCTCGCGCCTCTTTTTTTTAGTCGAAAGTCAAAAGTCGAAAGTCGAAAGCCGAAAGTCGAAAGCCGGATTAGCATCAGCCGATGTTTTACTTTGCTCCTGACTTTCGACGAAACACCTACGATATTTCGCCCCAGTTGACGACCCTCTGTTTGAGTGTGCTGAGCCGGTCCACATAGATGCGGTTTGTCCGGTCCTCCAGCAGCGGGTCCCGGTCCAGTATATCCTTCGCCGCCCGCCGAGCCGTCTCTAACAGCAGTCCGTCCGTGCTGAGGCTGGCTATCTTCAGTTCAAAAGGCAGTCCCGACTGCTGCGTGCCCTCCAGGTCGCCGGGTCCGCGCAGCTGCAAGTCCGCCTCCGCGATGCGGAACCCGTCATTGGTCGCCACCATGATATCCATGCGCTTGCGCGTGTCTTGCGTCAGTTCCATCCTCGTGAGCAGCAGGCAGTAGCTCTGGTCCGCCCCGCGGCCCACGCGGCCGCGCAGCTGGTGCAACTGGCTCAGGCCGAACCGCTCCGCATTCTCGATAATCATCACGCTGGCATTCGGCACGTTCACGCCCACCTCTATCACCGTCGTTGCCACCAGTATC
Organism: Paludibacteraceae bacterium; assembly: GCA_017483945.1. GTDB lineage: Bacteria > Bacteroidota > Bacteroidia > Bacteroidales > Paludibacteraceae > Colicola. Next base: position 10,977 of record JAFUUE010000067.1, read on the forward strand.
TGCGTCTCGCCGCTCGCGAAACGACGCATCTGTTCGTCCTTATCCTGCGCGCGCATCTGCCCGTGTACCATAGATATACGGTAGTGTGGGAAGGTGTCCACCAACTCATTATAGCCATTCTGCAGGTCCTTCAGGTCCAGTTTCTCATTCTCCTTGATGAGCGGATAGACGACATAGACCTGCCGTCCCTGCTCTATCTGCTTACTGATGAATTGGTTGACCGCGGCGCGGCGCGTCTGCATATAGTGCAGCGTCACCACCGGCTTGCGTCCGGGCGGTAACTCGTCGATGATACTCACCTGCAGGTCGCCATAGACCGTCATCGCCAGTGTCCGCGGGATAGGCGTCGCCGTCATGACCAGCACGTGAGGCGGGCGCACGTTCTTCGCCCACAGCCGGGCGCGCTGCGCCACGCCGAAGCGGTGCTGCTCATCGACGATGACCAGTCCGAGGTTGCTGAACTGCACCTCGTCCTCCAGCAAGGCGTGCGTACCTATCAGTATGTCTATCTGTCCGTTGCGCAACAGAGGATGGAGTATCTCACGTTGCTTGCGCGTTGTGCTGCCGGTCAGCAGTGCCACCCGCACGTCCGTCCCGGCCAGCAGGTGGCTGACCGTCTCGTAGTGCTGGTTGGCCAGTATCTCCGTCGGGGCCATGATACACGCCTGGTAGCCGTTGTCCGCCGCGAGCAGCATGCACAGCAGCGCCACCAGCGTCTTGCCGGAGCCCACGTCCCCCTGCAGGAGCCTGTTCATCTGGCGGCCGGACTTCATGTCGGCCTGTATCTCGCGGATGACCCGCTTCTGGGCACCCGTCAACTCAAACGGCAGATGCTCCCGGTAGAACGTGTTGAAGCGACGCCCGACGATGGGCATCACGAAACCCGCGCCCTGCTCACGGCGCTTCATCTGGCGCAGGATCTGCAGCTGGATATAGAACAGCTCCTCGAACTTGAGCCGCTCCCGTGCACGCTGCATCAGCCGGTTATCCTTGGGGAAATGCACATTGACGAGCGCCTCCGTCAGTCCCATCAGCTTATACTGCTGCAGCACATCCATCCCCAAGGTGTCGGGGACCCCCTGCTGCAACTCGGGCAGCAGGCCGCTCATGATGGTGCGTATAGCCTTGGAGTTCAGGCCCATGCGCTTCATCACCTCGGTCGTGTTATAGTGAGGCTCCAGCCCCTGCGTCTGCTCGGGGCGCACCTTGCTGAGCGGTGTCAGCTCGGGGTGGACGAAGTTATACAAGTGGTTGAAGCGGCCGGCCTTGCCGAAGAGCAAGTAGGGCACGTTCGCCTGCAGCTTCACGTACTGCCCGCCCCGGAACCAGACAAGCTCGATGTTATGTTGCCCGTCCGTGAAGGTAGCGCTCAGTCGTGCGCTCTTCCCCACCCCGACCGTGTGCCATTCGACAACTTGGCCGATGATTTGCACATAAGTATCCTCGTCCGGTATCTCGTCAATCTTGTAGATACGGCTGCGGTCTATGTACTTATAGGGATACTGCCGCAACATGTCCATTGCGGTCACTACCCCTAACTCTTTACGAAGAATGTCGGCGCGCTTGGCACCGACACCCTTACAATATACAATATTCTGATGGGCTAACTCCAATCCGACTATTGCATCATTCGTTTGGCTGTTATTGCAGACGGAAGTTCACAGGCAGCGTGTAGCGTACGCGCACGGCCTTGCCACGTTGCTTGCCGGGATGCCACTTGGGCATGGACTTGATGACGCGCACGGCCTCCTTGTCCAGCGAAGCATCACCCGCCGAGCGGACAACCTCCACATCCACTACGGAACCGTCCTTGTTCACCGTGAACTGGCACACGACCTTACCTTGGATACCGTTCTCCTGAGCGATAACAGGGTACTTCACGTTCTCGCCCAGATATTTCATCAGTGCTTGCACACCGCCGGGGAACTCGGGGTTCTGCTCAACAACCTTGAAGACGACTTCCTCTTCTTCCTCCTCAACCGGTGCTTCAACAGGAGCGGCAATCACGATTTCCTCCTCCTTGTTATCCTCGGTCTTGATTTCGATGGACTCCGTCTCCACGTCGTCCTCCACGATGTTCAGCTCCTGCACTTCCTGTACGGCAGGGGGTGGAGGGGGAGGAGGAGTCTCTTGACTCGTCTGTTGAATCTCGATTTCTTCCTCGAAACCCATTTCCATATCGGCTACCACATACTTGGTAACCTCCTGTTCAGTCCACTCCAGTGCCACGAAGCAGACCATGAGGACAAAGACCAAACCCATCAGAACATAGGTCAGTTTGTTGTCCTCCAAACTCGCACTTGGTGATTTCTTTACTTGCATTATCGTATCGATTTTAGATTTCGGTTAGTTCTTTGCTCGGGGTCCGTTCAGGCCTCTCCCCACTTTCAGCATGCAAATTTACTGCTTTTTTCCGAATATGGCAAATATTTTTGCGTTTTTTTCTGAAAAATATTGCTATTTAGTTGTTCTTCTCGCAAAAAAGCAGTACCTTTGCACACGTAATATGGCACGGATTAGTCTCCATACCCGACATAGCGAGTTGCTACAGAACATGGCCAAGCTCTTCTCGGCGAACGTGCTGGCGCAAGCAGTAGCCCTGCTCGTCTATCCTATCCTCACCCGGCAGTATGCGCCGGAAGACTTCGGGTTGCTCTCCTTATTCCTTAATATAGGCAATATCCTCATCCTGGTCTCCACGATGGAGTACCAATATGCCATCCTTCTCTCCAAGGAGGCGCGTCAGTCCCGGGCGGCTACGCAGTTGTCCCTCCTGTGCGCCCTTGCCTGGACCGTCATGCTGACAGCACTGCTCCCCTTCCGGGGGCATATAGCCGCGCTGCTGCATATAGAGCATAACACCTCCTGCTTCCTGCTCCTGCCGCTGTTTGTGATAGCCGGAGCGGGCTGGAACATCGCGAACATGTACCTCACGCGGCGCAAGTCATTCGGCGCCATCAGCCGATACAAGATAAGCAACACACTCTTGCTCTCCCTCGGCAAACTGGGCTTCGGTCGGTTGGGTTTCACATCGTGGGGACTGATTGTGTCCACCGTAGCCGCCTCGCTGCTGTCGCTGCTGCCGGTTACCGCGGGGCGGATACGCGAAGCCGTCACCCGGTTGGTACACATCGACCACGCCGCGCTGCGGGAGGTGGCACACGCCTATCGCAAGTTCCCCGTCTTCTCCCTGCCGCGGGCTCTCGTCAACAGTCTGGGCATAGCCCTGCCCGCACTCATACTGACACCCGCCTTCGGACTCAAGGAGTTAGGGTTCTACTCCATGGCCGTCACCCTGTCATTCATGCCCATATCCCTGGTTATCAGCTCCGTCCAGCAGGTCCTCTTCCAGCGAATCACGGAGAAGGTGAATGCGGGACTGCCTATACGCCGGGGGCTGCAGCGCTTCACGGTGCGCACACTCCTGCTCGTGCTGCCGCTGTTTGCCCTGCTCTGTTATCCTCTGCCGGCCATCACGAACCTGTTGTTAGGCGAGGGTTGGGAATGCTCGGGCTTGTATATCCGTTGGATGCTGCCTTGGCTGCTAATGACCTGTCTGAACGGTCCTATATGCTTTGTGGCAGATGTGTTCATGGCACAAGGCACGGGGCTCATCTTCGAATGTGCCATCCTGCTTGCCCGACTGGCGGGACTGATGACGGGTGTACGGATGCAGAACTTTGACTATGCGCTCATCGGCTATATCGCCGGCACGACCCTGGTGCTCATCATACAGTTGATATGGTACTACCGCCTTATCTCGCGCTACGAGCGCACGCTTCACAGCAGCACCCGCTGAAAGGGGTGGTTGTACAGCATAGCCGCATACTTCGGGAAATCAGACGGATACATCTCCTCCGTCCCGGCGCAGAAGACCGATTGCGCCTCGGCTAACAGATAGAAATCCACGAACGACTTCATGTATTGCTCCTGAGGGGCATCCGCCACTGTATCCACGTGAGCGGCAACGCCTGTCGTTGCTGTCACGAAGGGGAGGTCTGCCGTCGCCTCGCTCAAGCGTCTGCTGTCCGAGGTGACCAACAGCGGCAGCCCGCTTAGCTGATGCAGGCGTTGCAGGTAGTCGAGGCAGCGCGCTATGATATCCGCTTGTTTCTCACGGCCGGCAGGCGGATAGGCATACTCCACGTAATCGCCCAAGAGGTTCTGCGTGCGGAAAGCCACCGCCATATAGGGATGCAGCAAGTGTTTGTGCCACACGTCCAAAGCGGCGCGCAGCCGGTCGGACGGCACGAAGAGTTCGCGGAACAACTCCCCCCATCGGAAGGAGGTGCCGTACTGCTCATTGATGAGGGGCAGCCAGTCGCGGTTGGCGTAGGCGTGTATCTGCTTGTCGGCGGGCAGGTGCTGTACGCGACTGAGGGTCGGGTCGCCCGCGAGACGCAGCATCCGAGTGTGGCACAGGCTCGTGCTCAGTTCCCCCGGGCGGAGCCGCCAGTCATATAGGTTAGGCACCTGGTACTCCTCTAAATCAAAGGGATAGGTGTAGTAGATACGGAAGTCGCGACCGAGGACTTTCGCCAGCGCATACAGCGACACGAGTCCTTTCCATCGGTCGGTCAGCCCGCCGTGAAAGGTTGTCCCGTCCACCCGCGCCACGATGGGCGTGCCGTGCCCGCGTCCCCCGCGGAGGGAGTAGCGCCGCAGCATGCCGAGGCGGTCCTGCATATCCGGCGGGAGCCACCCAAGCAGGGTCTTATTGACGTGCTCGAAGGGTCTGTTCATAGCATTTCAGCAGTTGGTCACCCACCGTCCGGTAGGCGAATTGGTCGCCGTAGCGGCGGATGGCATCGCGGTCATAATCGCCGTAATGGTCTGCCATATAAGCCATTGCCTGCACCAGTGCCGCCTCATCGCCCGGTGCAACCATCAGTCCCGTCTGCGGATTAATCACATCCGGCGCTATACCGACGGGGGTAGAGATGACGGGGGTACCCGTGGCCAGCGCCTCCGACAAGACGACGCCGGCTGTCTCGTAGTTAGAGAAGAGCACGAACACGTCCGCCCGGTCGAACTCCGCAGCCACTTGTTCGGGCGTGAGTTCGCCGGTCCAGCGGAGAGCCTCCGCGGGCAGGTCAAGCGTATCGGCATAGGAGCGCACGGCCGCATAATCAGGGCCGACGCCCACCAGAGTCAGCACCACGTCCTTCCGCTCCGCGCAGAGCGCCTCTACGGCACGCAAGAGTCCGCACACGTTCTTGTGCGGTTCGTCGAAGCAACTGATATGCAACATCCGCAGCCGCGCATCCGCACGGGGCGGTTCCGGGCGGCGGAAGAAGAAGTCGTCCACCACGTTGTTGAGCAGCCGCATGTCGGGATGAGTCAGCCCCACGCGGCGTATGTTGTCCATCAGCATCTGCGACACGGCCATCACACAGGAGGCATGTGCCACAGTCGTCTCCGCCAGTCGGCGGTGCAGCCGTGCCCCCGACTCATACGCGCCGTTCTCCGGCAGGTAGCCGGTCCAATGCTCCACCACCACATAGGGCACGCCGTAGCGACGACGGAGGTAGAGAGGCAGGAGGGCGTTCTTGGTGATGACGTTGAGTTGGCACAGGTCGGGCATGCCCCAATGGGTGCGGACATAGCGCCACCCGGCACGGAGGGCGAGCAGGTAACTGCCTCGGTAATAGACATAGACCTCGCGCACGCCGTCGGTCACCTGTTCCACCGGTTCCCGTCCGCGGACAGAGTCGTCGCGGTGGAGGTAGAGGACGCAGACGTCCACACCCCGGCGGGCGACGGCCTCCGCATGCTTGCGCACGAACAGGCCGGCCATCGCGTCATAGCGATGGGGATACCATTCTGACAGATAGAGGACTTTCATGGCGGCGGGGAGGTAGGAAGGTGGTTTATCAGAAGCGATAGCGCAGGTTGCGGATGCGGTTGATAAAGGCCATGATGTGGAAGAGGCGGTTGTAGTATTTCTCCACGCTGTAGTAGAGCGTGGGCGCCGAGCCGAACTGGCGGTAATGGTTGGCTATGCCGGGGCGCATGCTGCCCTCGAAGTCGAAGCTCCGGTTGAGTTCGCGCGCCAGGCGCATCGCCTCCAGCACGAGCAGCGCACCGGCGCCGCTGTCCTTGTGCTTGGGGGAGAAGCAGGGGATGAGGTAGTAGAGCAAGCGGCTGTCCCAGACGAGGAAAGCGGCGGCATGCACCTCTCCCTGCGCGTCCTGTATCGTCACGATGCGGCACTGTCCCAGGCGGGCGGCCTTGCGCTCGAGCACGAGCAGGAACTCGCGGGAGTAACTGATATCCTTGCCCTGCTCCCACATGCAGCGCGCATGGAAGCGGTAGAAGGCCTCGGCGCTCATGTCATGAGCGGCCAGCAGCCCGGCGTTCTGCGCCTTCTGCAGCTGGCGGCGCTTGTTCTTACTGAAATGACGGACAACCTCGTCGAGGTCGCTCAGGTCCTCCACGCGGTAGGTCACCCGCTCGCGCACGGTGAATCCTTTGGAAGAGAGGATGTTCGGGAAGGGGCTGTAGGGGGCATACTGCTGGTAATAATAGCTCAGTCCGAGCGCGTCCAACTGCGCCACCAGGTCGCTGCAGATACTCTCCGCCTCGTCCAAGCGGGCTCGGTCCACCCACATGCCGCCGAGTTGAGTCTGCTGGGGCATGAGGACATAGCGCATCCGGAGGCGCTTGCGGTAGAGGTACGGCATCGCGCCCGCTATCTCCCCGTCCCGTTCGCACAGCAGCACATCCCAGTGCTTACCTGCGCAGACAGCCTCTAACCACCAGGGTTGCAGGAAGATAGGCAGGTCACTCTGCCCTGCCGCCCATTCTGTATATCGCTCTTTATTGCTCATTATTACATACGCTCGGGCATTTCGATACCGAGGAGGCCCATGGCGCTACACAGCGTGCGTGCCACGCAGCGGGAGAGGACGAGTCGCAGGGCGCGCACGTCGGCGTCTGCCTCGCCCAGAATGCTACAGTCGTGGTAGAACGAGTTGAAGTCGCATGCCAGTGCGTAGGCGTAGTTAGCCAGCACGGCGGGAGAGAACTCGTCGCCCGCCTGCCGCACCACGGACGGATAATCGCCCAGGCGGCGCACCAGTGCGACCTCCTTGGTGTTCAGTGCGACGGGGGTCTCCGGCATGGCCACATGCTCCGCCTTGCGCTGCACGGACTGTATGCGCGCGTATGTATATTGAATAAAGGGCCCGGTATTGCCGTTGAAGTCGATGGACTCGGCGGGGTTGAAGAGCATGTTCTTGCGCGGGTCCACCTTGAGCATGAAATACTTGAGTGCACCGAGTCCGACCTTGCGTGCTATCTCATCCGCCTCGTCGGATGTGATGCCCTGAAGGGTGTTCACCTTATCTTTGCTGACCTCGCGTGCGTCCTCCACCATGCGGTCCATCAGGTCGTCGGCATCAACCACGGTGCCCTCGCGGCTCTTCATCTTGCCGTTGGGCAGTTCGACCATGCCGTAGGAGAAGTGGACGAGTTCCTTGCCAAAGGGGAAGCCGAGTCGGTCGAGCAGGATAGAGAGCACCTTGAAGTGGTACTCCTGTTCATTGCCCACGACATAGACCATCTTGTCTATGGGGTAGTCTTGGAAGCGGAGTTTGGCGGTGCCGATATCCTGTGTCATATAGACGCTTGTGCCGTCCTGGCGCAGGAGCAGTTTCTCGTCCAGTCCGTCGGCGGTGAGGTCAGCCCAGACGGAGTTGTCCTCACGGCGGTAGAAGATACCCTCCTGCAATCCGCGCTCGACCTCTTTCTTACCCTCCAGATAGGTGTTGCTCTCGTAGTATATCTTATCGAAGCTGACGCCGAGTCGGCGGTATGTCTGGTCGAAGCCGGCATAGACCCAGCCGTTCATCATCTCCCAGAGGTTGCGCACCTCCGGGTCGCCCTGCTCCCAGCGGAGGAGCATGGCCTGCGCCTGTTTCATGAGCGGCGCCTCGCGTTTGGCGGTCTCTTCGTCCATGCCTTGGGCTGTCAGTTGTGCCACCTGCGCCTTGTATTCCTTGTCGAAGCGGACGTAGTAGTCGCCGATGAGGTGGTCGCCCTTCTTGCCGGTCGATTCGGGTGTCTCGCCGTTGCCGAACAGTTGCCATGCCAGCATGGACTTGCATATATGGATACCGCGGTCGTTAACGATATTTGTCTTGACCACGCGCCATCCGTTGGCCTCTTGGATACGGGCGATGGCATAGCCGAGCAGGTTATTGCGCACATGACCGAGGTGGAGGGGTTTGTTGGTGTTGGGTGAGGAGTACTCGACCATCATCAGGCGCCCGTTCGAGGGTTGGCGGCCGTAGGTCTCGTCCGCGTCGATATCGGAGAGCGCGGACTGCCATACGTTGTCGGCGATGACGAGGTTGAGGAATCCCTGCACGGCGTTGTATCGCGCCACGAGCGAGCCCTCGCAGCACAGCAGCCGTTCGCCGAGATCTGTGGCGACCGCAGCGGGTGCTTTGCGGGCCGCTTTGACGAAGGGGAAGACGACGAGCGTGATGTCGCCCTCGAACTCGGGGCGTGTCTTCTGTAGTTGTATCATCTTGGGGTCTGCGTCGAGCGCGTAGAGCTCACGCACGGCCGTTTGCACTTGCTTGGTCAATAACTCTTCTATCTGCATAATCGGGATAATTGATAATTGGGGTACAAAATTACTACAAAAATTGCATATACGCAAGAGCGAGGTGCATCTTTTTTGCTCAGACGAGCCATTTATGGCGCTTGGGGAGGTGTTGTTTCCCGACGTGGAAGCTTGCTTACAAAGGCGGGAGGCAACACCGCCCCAAGGGAGCCGCGGAGCGGCGGGTCTGCGCAAAAGAGATGTGCCTCGCGGTGCGTATATTCCGCAGGGCACGAACGTAAATTCGGAGGGAACCCGCCCCTGTAAGGGGAAGGGGCGTGCCGAAATTACTACAAAAA
>JAFUUE010000068.1 GCA_017483945.1 Paludibacteraceae bacterium
GCCTCCTCGATGGTCTTGCCCTCGGGGTGGTTGTAGGTGGTGAAGGGGATGTGGTGCTCCTCCAGATAGCGCAGCACTTTCTCCTGCCGCTCGGAGATGATGTCGTAGGTATTCATGTCTGTTATTCCTCGCGGCGGATGTTGGCGCCGATGGCGTTGAGGCGGTGCTCGATGTCTTCGTAGCCGCGGTCAATCTGGTCGATATGGTCAATCTTGCTGGTGCCTTCGGCAGACATGGCGGCGATGAGCATGGCTATACCGGCGCGGATGTCGGGCGAGGTCATGGTGTGGTGCTTGAGCTGGCGCGTATGGTCGTGACCGATGACGACTGCACGGTGCGGGTCACAGAGGATAATCTGTGCGCCCATGTCAATCAGTTTGTCCACGAAGAAAAGGCGGCTTTCAAACATCTTCTGATGAATCAACACGGAGCCGCGAGCCTGAGTAGCAACGACCAGAATGACAGAGAGCAAGTCCGGCGTCAGTCCGGGCCACGGAGCGTCGGCGACGGTGAGGATAGAGCCGTCGAGGAAAGACTCGATCTGGTAGTGCTCCTGCGCGGGAATGACGATGTCGTCGCCGTCCACGTCAATGCGTATTCCAAGACGGCGGAAGGCGTCCGGGATGATACCGAGGTCGCGGTAACCGACGTTTTTGATACGCAGTTCCGAACCGGTGATAGCCGCCATGCCGATGAACGAACCGACCTCAATCATATCCGGCAGCAGGCGGTGCTGCGCGCCGTGAAGAGACTTGACACCTTCAATCGTGAGGAGGTTCGACCCCACTCCGCTGATGCGTGCGCCCATGTTGTTGAGGAGGCGGCAGAGCTGCTGCAAGTACGGTTCGCAGGCGGCGTTGTAGATAGTGGTCGTGCCTTCGGCAAGGACGGATGCCATGATAATGTTCGCCGTACCGGTGACGGAGGCTTCATCAAGCAGCATGTACGTACCTTTAAGGTGCTTGCCGGAGAAGCGATACGCCAGTAAATCAGCGTCGTAGCGGAAAGTCGCGCCGAGGTTGACCATGCCTTGGAAATGCGTGTCGAGGCGTCGGCGGCCGATCTTGTCTCCGCCGGGTTTGGCATAGGTCACTTCGCCGAGGCGCGCGAGTAGCGGACCGATGAGCATGACCGAACCGCGCAGGCGGTTGCACTTCTTGAGGAAGTCAGCACTGCGGAGGTAGGCGGTGTCGAGGTCGGCCGCGGTGAAGGCATACTTGCCCCGAGAGAGTTTCTCCACCTTGACACCGATAGAGGCGAGGAGGTCGATGAGGTTATTGACGTCGAGTATGTCGGGCAGGTTCTCAATGACGACCGTCTCGCGTGTGAGCAGAACGGCGCAGAGTACCTGAAGCGCCTCGTTCTTAGCGCCTTGCGGTGTAATGGAGCCATGCAGTTTGTGACCGCCTTCTACGATAAAACTAGCCATAATATAATTTACGATTTGTTCATTTACAATTTTGTCATTTATTTGGTCATTGAGCCATTTTGGCCATTATATATAGTTCACCTCCGGATGGATGTCGATACCAAAGCGCTCTTTCACGCTCTTTTGGATGGCGTCGGCGAGGGCGATGATGTCCTGCGCCGAGGCGTTGTTGGCATTGACGAGCACCAGCGGCTGCTTGGGCCATACCTGCGCACCGCCGAGCGTCTTGCCTTTCCAGCCACATTGGTCAATGAGCCACGCGGCGGGAATCTTGACGCGTTCGGCAACGAGATTGTGATGTTGATACCGCTCCGCTAAATCAACGGGACAACTCGTGCCTCCGCTTTCCCCATCGCAAACGCTTCGCTGGTTTACGCTGGGGGCCCCAACAGGATAATGCGGCATGTCGGGGTATTGGGCGAGAAGAGCGTTTGCCTGCTCTTCCGGCACAAAGGGGTTCATGAAGAACGAACCCGCCGAGCCAAATTCTTCTACTTTCGGCAGCTTGGCGTTACGCGTGGCGATGATCTCCTCGCGCGCTTTGACGGCATCGCCGGGCGTGACATGGTACGTGACGTGCGTGACGATGTATTTGCCTTTCAGCTCATGCTTGAAGGCGCTGTCACGGTACCCGAAACGGCACTCGGCATTGCTGAAAACGCGCTCTTTGAGCGTCGCGACGTCGATGGTACGCACCGAGACGATGACATCCTTTGCTTCTACGCCGTATGCGCCGACGTTCTGCACCGCGGAAGCCCCCACCGTGCCGGGGATGAGACTCAGTTTCTCCATGCCACAGTAGCCCATGTCGGTCAGCTGGGCGATGAGTTCGTCAAGGATGAGTCCGTTCTGCGCCTCCACCGTCTCGTCGTCGATGAACCGCGCGCGGCACATGGCGGAGTGCAAGATAACACCGTCGAAGTCCTTGATAAAGAGCAGATTAGAGCCTGCGCCGATATGGAGGATTTGCTCGCCTTTGTAACGCGTGAGCAGTTCCTTCAACTCCTCCACGGAGCTGTATTCGGCGAAGATTTTCGCCTTCGCGTCCATGCGGAAGGTGTTGTACGGCAGAAGAGAGATATTTTCTTGTATTTTCATTGCTTTCCGTAATTTTGGCGACGAAATTACTAAAAAAAAATGACATGTGCAAGAGTTATTGAAACAAAAACAGTAAAATTGCCGATTATTAAGAAACGCGGGCAGCCGTTTGGTTGCCCGCAAATGTTTAATATTAGAGTATCTTTACTTTTTGGTGACCTGATATGCAAAAATACCCGTTAAGAAGAAGAGAATAGCCAGGACAATAGAGGAATAAGCTACAATAGCTCCACCGTATGGCCAGTGATTAACTCTGAAAAGAATCCCGACAGACAAACAAATAACTACGATACTTGTTGCAATCAACGTGTTACGCAGATTTTTTGCACATTTCCCTTTCGTAGCAATAATAGCAGCAAAAGAATCGGACTTTCCCAACCAGCATGCAACTAAACATGCAAACACAATAGTGATACAAGCAGCAATAATCATCTGCAAAGCCCCTCCTGGCCAATGGAGGGCACTAAACATGGATGCACTCGTCCAAAGGGTGGCAAGAACGCCTCCGCACAGGCAGAGACATGCTCCTAAATTAGATTTTTTCATTTTTAATGATTTAATTGCTCTGCAGCAGCCATAAGCAAAGCGGTTAAAAATAAACAAAAGCGTGAGGCTGCTATGCCACACACTCGAATAGAGGTAATTAGGAAGACCTTAAGGCAAGTATGCTCATAGTAACTTCACGCTAATACGTGAAGCCTATTCGCTATGCTCTTGCCTTGTGAAAAGTTCCTAATTTTTCTATTCAAGAGTAAAGCAAACGCTTCTTTTAATCAATATGTTATCGCGCGTCGCTACGCGCGAAGTGCTCCTTTTATCGATGTGCTCGGAAGCACCGTCCCGGAGCAGGGGACGGTAGTTATTTATCGTTCAATGTACTTTCGATTTCTTCGGTTGTAGGCAAAGCGGATTGCATATCTTGCGGTAACTGCTGCCGCGCCAATTCGTATTCCGAGATACCGATAGGAGCGTTGATACGTGACAGTGCATAGCGCGCAAGGACGGCGTTCTTTTCCTTGCAAATAAGCAGCCCGATAGATGGATTATCTTGGTCTGTGTTCAGCAGATCATCCACCATCGCCGTATAGCCTGCCAACTGACCGATGTCCTGAAAATCAAACTCGGTTGTTTTTACCTCAATCACACAATAACGGTGAAGCGGTATGACATAGAAAAGCAAGTCTATAAACTTGTCCTTGCCACCTGCCGAAAGCCGATATTCACGTCCTACAAACGAGAAACCTTTACCTAATTCCAACAAGAACTGCGACAGTTTGTTCATCAGTTCGTCTTTCAGTTCCGTCTCGGTGTATTTCTCGTTGAGTTGCACAAACTCAAACCGATACGGGTCTTTAAGCAGTTGTTGCGCCAAATCACTTTCTACGGCAGGCAACGTGGCACGGAAATTTGACAAAGCCTGACCTTGTCTCTCATAAAGGTCTGTGTCCAAGAAATTAAGCAACACTCCTCGTCCCCATTGATTTTCCCATGTCTTGCGAACGAAAAACATCGCTTTTTTGCTATCGCCCTGCACTTTGTCAATGATTTTCTGATGGTGTGACCAAGGAATAGAGAATAGCAGATTAAAATCTTCAGCAGGTTGCTGAAAGATTGTTTCGCCCAAATCGTCGGCAGCCTGCTGACGATTTACCCCAATAGATGATTTTTCAGCAGGCTGCTGAAAATTGTCAAATAGAGGCGCATAGAGCTTGTAGAAATACTTTGTGTAGTATAGAGTTGACGGCGAAAAGCCTTTCTTGACATGAAGAGTAGAAAGCAAATCGCGGCTAAGATTTTCATAGAAATGCGAACCGTATTTGTTGTCAAACTGCCGCTCTGCAATGTCCTTGCCGAGTGACCAATAGAAGTGCAACATCTCCTGATTGACACGCACAGCCGCTTTCACTTGGCTTTGCATGAATCGCTTGCTCAATTCCGCTATCCATTCCAGATATTCCTTGTCGCGGATGACGGCATTCGGATGATGTTGCAGATTACTCATGTCTTTATTTATTGTTTGCTTTGTTTCAGTCACGCACCCAAATCGGGTGCAAAGGTAGTGCTTTTTTCTGAATTATGCAAGGATTGGGGCAAAAAAGTCTCAAATACAACTAGTGTCGCTGGGCATGCGTAGGTCGCCACGGGGGGAGAGGCTGATAGCCACGACCTTAGGTCCATCCGGCAGGCAAGAGCGCTTGAACTGCTGCTGATAGAAGCGGCGGAAGAAGACGGTGAGCCAATGGCGGATAGTCTGCTCGTCATAGCGGTCCTCGAACGCATACATAGCCATGCGCGCAATCTTCTCGCGGGAGAAGCCATAGCGCAGGTAATAGAAGGCGAAGAAGTCGTGTAACTCATAGGGGCCGACCTTGTCCTCGGTCTTCTGTGCGATGTCGCCCTTCTCGTCCGTGGGGAGCAGTTCGGGGCTGACGGGCGTAGCAACGACGTCGTGGAGGACAGTCCGCACGGGGCCGTCGAACAGGTTCTGCGCGGCCCACTCGACCATGTAACGCACAAGGGTCTTGGGGATGCCGGCATTGACGCCGTACATGGACATATGGTCGCCGTTGTAGGTAGCCCATCCGAGGGCGAGTTCGCTGAGGTCTCCCGTTCCGACGACGAGGCCGTTGAGCTGATTAGCGACATCCATAAGGATGAGTGTGCGCATGCGTGCCTGGGCATTCTCGTAGGTGATGTCGTGTGTATCCAGGTCGTGTCCGATGTCGGCAAGATGTTGCGTGACGGACTCGCGTATGGATATCTCGCGGCGGGTGATGCCGAGTTGTTCCATGAGGTCGAGTGCGTTCTGGTAGGTGCGGTCGGAGGTGCCGAATCCCGGCATGGTGACCCCGACGACACGTGTACGGTCATAGCCCAGCAGGTCGGCCGTTGTGACGGCGACAAGGAGCGCCCATGTCGAGTCGAGTCCGCCGGATATACCCAGCACCAGCGTGTCGGCGTGGGTGTGCTCCCATCGTCTGGCCAGGCCGGCCGACTGAATCTGCAGGACGTCGGAGCAGTAACTGTCCGCCCGGTCGGGGCGCGGGAGGAAAGGATGCTGCGCGAAGTGACGATGGAGCGGCTCGGTGCCCTCCCCGAAGGCGGAATCGTCCGCGGCGTTCTCCAGAGGGGCCACGGTCACCTTGCGGTACGGGGCGGTCTGGTCGGCGGTGAAATTGGTATTCCGCTGGCGGTCCGTGCGCAATCGCTCCACATCAATCTCACTGATTATCATGCCGGAGCGTCGCAGGAAGCGTTCGCCCTCGTCGAGCATCTCTCCATTCTCGGCGATATAGCTGCTGCCGGAATAGACGAGGTCGTTCGTGCTCTCTCCCACGCCGGACGAGGCATAGACATAGCCGCAATGGACACGCGCGGACTGCTGCGTGAGCATCTGGCGGCGGAAGTCATGCTTGCCGACAAGACAGTTACTACTACTGAGGTTGAAGATAATCTCGGCCCCCTGGATAGCCAGTTGGGTAGAAGGGGGCATGGGACTCCAGAGGTCCTCGCATATCTCGATGCCGAAGCAGTAGTTGCGCGTAGTAAACAGCAGGTCAGTACCGAACGGCACTTCCCCGCCCCACAACTCGACGCTCATCGCCGAGCGTCCCTGTCGGGTAGCTGAGGGGCCGGGAGTGAACCAGCGTTTCTCGTAGAACTCGCCGGTATTGGGGAGGTTGCGCTTGGGGACGACGCCGACGACATCGCCGTCGGTCATGACGAAAGCGCAGTTATACAAATTATTATCCCAGCGCATCGGTGCGCCGGCCAAGACAATAATACTCTTGCCGCGTGTGAAGGCGCAGATATCTTCCAGCGCAAGCATCGCCTGCTGCTGGAGTTCTTGTGTAAAGAAAAGGTCGGCGCATGTATAGCCGGTCACACATAACTCTGGGAAACAGAGCACCTCGACGCCTTCTTCAACAGCCTGGCGGATAAGTTGCTTAATCTCCTTGGCATTCTCTTTGCAATCCGCCAGGTGCACGACAGGCACGGCAGCTGCGACACGTACGAAACCTAATTCAGTCTTCATAATCGGACATATATTTATCGGGTTGTGAATAATCGAACCATATCCGACTACAAAGATACGAATTTATTTGCGATTATGCAAGAGGTAAAAACGCATTTTTCTTACTTTTTTTTCACCGGGCTCTTGCATATATCAGAAAAAAGCATTACCTTTGCACCCGCAATTCGGAAAAACGGGGTATTAGCTCATCTGGCTAGAGCGCGACACTGGCAGTGTCGAGGTGAGCGGTTCGAGTCCGCTATACTCCACTTCAAAGAGAGACTTTTTGGTCTCTCTTTTCGTTTTGATAGCGACTCTCCCGCTACGGGTTTTGGCAGAATTTTCGTTTTATTTACCGGTCATACGTGCGAAGAAGTCCCAGCAGCGTGCGGGGAGGAGGGCGTGGAGGAAGAGCATAGCGCGGGCTCCTCGTCCCACACGATAGCGTGCACGCGGGCAGCGTGCATTGGCGGCACGTGTGATGGCTTTGGCAACGGCACCGGAGCCGGATATGAGATTGCCGGTATAGAGGCGGCGCATGAAAGAAGCCATCTTCAGGCCGACCGTCTCATAGGCTGTTCCCCGCGAACTGGTCTGCAGGTTGTCGGCAGCGATAAGTCCCCAGTTGGTCTTGATTGCTCCCGGCTCGATGATACTGACGTCGATACCGAAGGGGCGGACCTCCATACGAAGGGCGTCACTGAATGCCTCAACGGAGAACTTCGAGATATTATACCACCCGCCGAAGAGGATGACACACTTACCGGCCACGGAGGAGGTGTTGATGATACGTCCGAAATGCTGCTTGCGCATATAGGGGAGGACCAGCTGAGTGAGCCGCGCGAGTCCGAAGAGGTTGACCTCCATTTGTCTGCGCGCCTCAGCCATCGTCACGTTCTCGATAGCACCGAGGTAGCCGTAGCCGGCATTATTGACCAAGATATCAATACGTCCTTCGTTGCAGATGACAGTCTCCACACATGCGACAATAGAGGCGTCGTCGGTGACATCCAACTTAACAGGTACGACACCCAGTTCGCGCAGAGGGTCCATGCGCTCTACGCGTCTGGCTGCGCCATAGACCCGATGTCCCTGCTTCGAGAGGAGTACCGCCGCCTCGTAGCCGATACCGCTACTGGCGCCGGTGATTAGGATAACACGTTTGTTCATAGTCGTGAGATGAGATGAAAGTAATATTATGATTTAGAGAGTCCCGCGATGAGGGCATCGAGGGGGCGGAACATCGCTGCCAGGGCATCGACATTCTCAATCTTGTCGGCCATTTGTGCAGCTAGGCAGTGAGGAATCGACTTGGCCTGCTCCCGGAGCGCCAGCCCCCGGGGAGTGAGGGAGACGATGCGCTGGCGCGTATCTTTCTGCCCCCGCGTCCGAGTAAGCAGTCCTTGTTTCTCCATGCGCTGGAGCAGCGGTGTGACGGTGTTGGTCTCCAGATAGAGGCGATGGGCGATATCATTCACAGGCTGATGGTCTTTCTCCCAAAGCACCAGCAAGACAAGGTATTGCGAGTAGGTGATGCCTAAGGGCTCGAAATAGGGCCAATAGGCCTGCATCGTCAGCCGCGCCGCCGTATAGAGGCGGAAGCAGAGTTGGTTGTCCAGTTTCAGTTGTTCGTACATAAACCAGTTGTTATTCAGAATTTACCATTTATGAGATTACCAATCAAATGTCAGTTGCGGGTCAGAGCGGGGCGTTTGCGGAACGACAGGAGAGGTGAGCGTCAATCCCATCAGCCGCACCGCACGGGAGGAGGTGTCCACCTGGTCGAGGAGAGTCGTTGCCCGTGAGAGAATCTCATCCATGCTCTCGATAGGAGCGGAGCCGGTGTAGCTGTGTGTGGTTTGGCGGAAATCACTATACTTAACCTTGAGCACCAACGAACGGCCCTTGAAGTTGTTCTTCTCCAGACGGCGGACGAGTTCCGAAGCCAAGGGAGTGAGTGCCATCAACATATCCTCGTAGGTGGTGATATCCTCGGCGAACGTATGTTCGCAACCGACCGACTTGCGCACCCATTCGGTGACGACCGGGCGCGGGTCAATGCCTCGGGCGAAGTCGTAAAAGACTCGGCCCATCTTGCCGAAGGTATGGGTGAGGACCGGGAGCGGTATGTCGCGCAGTTGCTTGCCATTCGTCACTCCCAGACTATGCATCTTCTCCGCCGTCTTCTCCCCCACTCCCCAGAAGCGCTCAATCTTGAGATTGTCAATGAAGTCAATCGCCTTGTCGGGATGGACGACACACAGTCCGTTCGGCTTGCGGTAGTCACTGGCGACCTTAGCAAGGAACTTACAGTAACTGACGCCGGCTGAAGCAGTCAGGCCTGTCGTATCATAGATACGCTGCTTGATTTCCTTGGCTATATCCATGGCAAGCGGGATAGCGCGCTTGTTGGCCGTGACGTCCAGATAAGCCTCATCCAGACTGAGCGGTTCAATCAGGTCCGTATAGTCACGGAAGATGGCATGTATCCGGGCCGAGACCTCCTTGTAGCGACTGTAATGCCCCTCCACGACGATGAGGTCCGGGCATAGGCGATGAGCCGTGGCGACCGACATTGCCGAATGTACGCCGAACTTGCGTGCCTCGTAGTTAGCCGTCGCCACCACTCCCCGCGGGCCGTCATAGCCCACGACGACAGGATGCCCCTTCAGGTCCGGATTGTCGTGTTCTTCGACCGAGACGAAGAACGCATCCATGTCTATATGTATGATTTTGCGTGCGATAGGTCAAAAGACTTGTTTACACCAGGAATACAGATACCGCAAGCCGGCGATGGAGAGGGCGGTGCCCAAGCCGGGGTAGAAGCCGGCGAAGAACTCCGCCGGCATGCCGGGGATGTACTTGAGGCTGATACCCAGTCCCATCATGAAGATGATGAGGATATATCCGCGCAGGTCGAAGAAGGCAAAGAGCGATTTCTTGCGCTCGGGGAACGAGAGGATACGCGCCGTGTATCGTTTGATGAAATTATTGAACATCAGCGAGAAAGACACGGCCACTGCGAGGGCGGTGAGTGCTAACCACCACACGCGTTGAGGGGCGGTCTGAGCCACCGTGAGCATCGCGAGGATGCCTTTCTTCACAATCACGATTCCGGGCGCCAGCCAGCACAGCATCTGCATCAGCAGCAAGTGCTCACGGTTGACAGGGAGGAGTTTGTCGGTATTCATAAGGACATTTACTATTTGGTCATTTACCATGTACCATTTGGTCATTTACCATGTACCATTTACCATTTGGTCATTTACATTTACCATTTGGTCATTTACTATGTACCATTTGGTCATTTACCATGTACCATTTACCATTTGGTCATTTACCATGTACCAATTTCTCGGTAAAGGCTTTTAAGTTGGCGAGGTCTTTGGCGTCGGGATGTCCGCCATGCCATGGGCCCATCGCGCCGCGACAAGTGAAGGATTCTTCGGCGACGCTAAAGCCCAGTTCCTCGAAGATCTTGCGGAGCTGCGGCACGGGCGAGTCGCTCAGCGCGCACGAGCCGAAGCAGACCACTTTCTTCACTTTCCCGGGATTGAGCGTGCGAGCAAACTCTTTGATACGTCCATTGACTTTGGCGAGGAAAAGACCCGCTCCGATAAAGAGGATATCCACTTCTTCCGTTAACGGTGTTTCTACACTCGCGGGCTTTGCACCCGTCACTTCGCCTACTACCTGAGCCATCCGCTCCGAGTTGCCGAACTTGCTATAATAACGAATTGCAGTTGTCATAATTATTCTAATTTTTTAGCATCGCTTCCACTTCCTCGCGGTGCTCGTATAGTGCGCAGCCGCCGGAGTGCTCACCGCCAACGAGGTGTACGTCCCTTAGTTTTTTGAACAGCGGCGAAGCGAGTGCGCCTTTGACGCCTAACTCCGTCACCTTGCTATCGTTGAAGGGCGAGAAAGGACAGGGTTCGGCGCTGCCGTCCGGACCAATATGGAAGAAACCGCGCCCTGCCGCCAGACAACCGCCCATGTGCTGCTCGTCGCCGGGGAAAGAGATGATGATTATATCCTGATAGCGTTCGCGTTGATGCGCCTGCACCGCCTCCATCTTCGCCAGATCCGCCTCGCCGAAAGCCAAGTACTCAGTGCCCGGTTCGGTCGGCACGTACTCCACGTAGATAATCAGTTTGCAGCCCAGCGCCCGCAGGTTATCCACGAACGCATCGGAGGTGACAAGGGCGAAATTCTCTGTCGTGACGGTGATACTCGTGCCGAAGAACAGATCCTCGGCGTGCAGCATCTCCACCGACTGCATGGCGCGTTTGTACATGCCTTTGCCTCGGCGCTCGTCCGTCGAGTGTTCCATGCCCTCGATGCTGATGACGGGAATCATGTTCAGGTGCTGCTTGAGGAAATTGATATACGAAGGACCGATGAGCGTACCGTTGGTGAAGATGGGGAAAATCATGTCCTCCACCTCCGCCACGCGCTCCAGAATATCCTTGCGCATCATCGGTTCGCCGCCTGCCAGCAGCGCGAAATTGATGCCCAGCGACGCGGCTTCCTCGAAGATGGCTTTCCATTGTTCGGGCGTAAGGGTCTCTTTCTGTTCCTCTTTGCTGTCGGCGGCGATGCCGTTGGCACGCGCATAACAGCCCTTGCAATGCAGGTTGCAGGTCGTGGAAATCGAGCAGATAAGGAACGGCGGCACATCCACGCCTTCGCTTTTCTTCACCGCCGCGCGGCGTTTCTCCGATTTGAGGAAAGTCTGCTGCAACCGCCACACGGCTTTTGCTTCTGTCGGGTTGCTGAGCACGTTCCGATACGCCTTCGCCATAATCCGCCGTATTGCGTCGCTCATGTAGCCCTGTAGATTGATTTCTGCCATAAAGATATTTACAATTTGGTCATTTACAATTTACCATTTACTTCCACTCGAAATTCTCCTTGCCGGCAGCGATCTCGAAATGGCACATGGCGATGCCAAGGTCGGTAGGCGTGGACTGCGGAAGCAACGTAAATGGTATCTTCGGCTCTACAACATTATTGTCGTGCAGAACAAAAGCGAACTTCTGCTGATGTAGCGCTGAGGGTCCGAGCAGTGCCGCTTCTACGCCCTTGACAAACCATTCGGGCAGTTCGCCTTTGACGCTCCGCTGGTCTTTCGCCACCTCGTCAAACTGCCGTTTCTGCGGGTGCTGGGAGCCTTGCGTGGCACCGTAGCCGAGCGAGATAAGGGTGTTGAGCGATTCGCCTTTGCCGATGACATATTGGTCGGGCTGGTTGTTGAAGGTCAGCGCCACCCAGCAGGTGTTGAGTCCCATCCGCTGCGCCTCCAGCACAATCCGTTCGCCGTAATAACCGAGAAGTGTGTCTTTGCTCTTGGGGCAAATCATAGCAATATAATTGCTTACTCCGCTGAACTTGCCGTATTTGGCTCGTCCGCCGGCAAAAGCGTTGGGCTCGTTGGTCACTAACTGCATATGCAGCCCGGCGAGTGAGTTGTACTCGTCAATCAGCGCCTGCAACTGCGCTATTTTCTCTGCCTCGATGGGCTTGTCCAAATACTGCCGCACACTATGGCGGGCAACGATTGCTTCCTGTAATGTCATAATATTTTACGATTTGTTATGTTTTACCGCCCGGCACCAGCTGACCAAATAGCGGATACCGGCTATGGAGAGTGCCAACCCGAGACCGGGATAGAAGCCTGCGAAGAACTCAGGCGGCAGCCCGGGGATGTATTTCAGCCCGATACCGAGGCACATCATAAATGTGATGAGGATGTAGCCGTGCAGATCCAAGAAGGCAAAGAGCGATTTCTTGCGTTCCGGGAAATTGAGGATGCGGGCGGTGTAGCGTTTGATGAAGTTATTGAACATCAGCGAGAAACCCGCCACTACGGCAACAGCGATGAGCGTCAGCCACCATA